>JAMWCO010000115.1 GCA_023818785.1 Candidatus Omnitrophota bacterium | reverse complement strand
ATCTTTTTTAATCATATCAAAAAAACCCCCGCTGATTTGATAATTATTGCTGGCGATTTAATCAATTTTGATAGTTTTTCAAGATTTTTGACTTATCAAAAAATATCTACTGATAACGAAATTGAAAAAGCACGACTTTTTTGTAATAAGTTATTGAAGCATTGTAAAAAAATAATTTATATTAAATCTAATCACGAATTGAGGTTAGAAAAATTCTTAATTAGAGAATTGGGAACAGATAAAGCAAATGAATTATTTAATTTAGGATTATCACTGAAAAATTTTTTTAGTTCTGAAAAATTGTTGGTCGTAAATAACTGGTTTATACAAATTGGAGATTGTGTTATTGCTCATCCAGAAATTCAAAGTATAGTAAGGGCTCGCCCTATTGATTGGACAATTCAATTTTTTGAAACAAAAATAAAAAATTTTAATTGTGTAGTTATTGCTCACACTCATAAACTTAATAGAATTTTCAGACGAAATAAATTAGGTATTGAAACTGGATGTTTTGCTAAAATTCAAGATTATATTTTAGAAGGAAATTTTACTGCATATAGAGAAGAACCACAATATTTAGGATTTACACAACTCAAATTAAAAAATGGTAAAACATTAGTTAACGAAACCCTACCTATTTTGATAAAAGTTGAAGACCCCATTTTTTGAGTTTTTCTTTGTTAACATTTTGTTAACAACCTCATAGAAATTTTTAATAATTTTTAATAATATTTAATATAATGAAAACATTGATTTTATGACGAAAAAATGGGCTATTTTTTGAATTTCTGACTGAAAAATAGGATATAGAGAGAAATGCCCAGGGCGGGCAACTTTTTACCGACTATAAGTGTTAACAATTTGTTAACATTTGTTGTGTTATATCTTTAATTGTTTGAAAAATTCTTTTTGTATCTTTTTGTTCAACCATTTTTGCTATTTCATATCCCCAATCACCTTCACCACCAAATTCTTTACCATCTTTTAATTCAATTTTAACAACATTGATGATTGAGTTTAATTCTGGTAGACCTGCAAAAAGTGTCCCTGCCCCATATTGAAGTAAAAATAATATAGCAGGTAAATGTTCTTGTAAGAATAATTCTTGTTCTTTTTGTTTTTCTTCTTTCATTTTTCCTCCTTTTAGTATTTTAATTTCAAAATTGAATTTTTTAGATAGTCAGGTTGTAAATGAGCATAAATTTGAGTAGTTTCAATTGATGCGTGTCCTAACAATTTTGAAACTGTATATAAATCAACTCCTGACATTGCAAGATAAGAAGCAAAGGTATGCCTTAAAGTGTGAAAACTGGCATTTTTAATCCCTGCTTTAGTAAATATTTTTTTTGTCATAGTTGTCAAGACATCTTCGTCAACAGGAACAATATATTTAGAATTATTGATATTTTTTTTAATTTTTAATAAATACCGATATAAAACAGGATGTAAAGGTATAGTTC
The DNA here is from genome assembly GCA_023818785.1 of Candidatus Omnitrophota bacterium. Classification (GTDB taxonomy): domain Bacteria; phylum Ratteibacteria; class UBA8468; order B48-G9; family JAFGKM01; genus JAMWDI01. The sequence goes on along the minus strand of JAMWCO010000115.1, from coordinate 3,716 downwards.
TAATTTCGTAATCTTTTGGATGCCAGTTATCTTCTTTATGTGCTTGAATAGTAAGTATTTTTTTATCAAAGTCAATATCTTCCCATTGTAAATGGCAAACTTCCCCTCTTCTTGTTCCAGTGTATAATGAAATCATAATTGCTATTTTCCACACACCATATGATATTTTCAACAATTTTTTTATTTCTTCTTGTGTTAAATATCTAACTTTATGCATTCTTTTCATAGGAAACCATTTTACATTTTTAACGGGATTAGTAGATAAATAACCCCATTCTTCTAATTTTTTACCTATGGCTTTTAATGTATTTAATTCTCTGTTTATTGATACAATACTTAATCCTTTTTCTAATCTTTTTGCTTTATATTTTTCAAGTAAATCTCTTGTAAATTCCTCTGTTTTTGATATATTAAACATTTTATTAAAACATTTTAATGTAAAAATATCTCTTTTTATAGTTCTTTTTGCTTTATTAGTTTTTGCCCAATTGAGATATTCTTCAATAAAAGTTTTCCAAGAATAAGATTTAAGAGGTAGTCCTAATTTTTTTCTATAAAGATTGTCATCAAATCTTTGTTTATATTCCAGAGCAGTGAATTTATCAGTAGATAATCTTTTTCCATAAAGGATACCATTTTCACGCCAGTAGAGATACCAAACTTTCCCTCTTTTTCTTAAATGAGACATATAATATTGGAAATTATTTTTTTTTCTTACTCTTTTTTCTAATTTTTATTTTGATAGTTAAATCTTGTTTCATTTTTTTCTTTCAATAATTCCTTCTTTAATAAGTTGTTCTGCAACTTTGTCTGCAAGTGATTTTATTATATCTACAAAATTACAAAATTCATCACCTTCAGTAGTTGATACTGCTAACCAAACAATTTTATCTGTTTCTCTATCAAATAAAGAAATTTCAAAATTTACTATATTTTCATATGTATAATATCCACTTTGACCATATTTGAAATTTTTATAATAAATGGAATTACCAATTTGTGATATTGAACCAAATGTTGCTGAATAAAATTGAGGAATATAATGTTCTTTAGTATCACAACTCTGAAAAGTTAATATTAAAGCACTATCTATATTATTTTTAATCAAAATTTCTGTTATTTCCTGTTGATTATAATCCTTAAAAGGCGGAAAAACTTCTATACCACTTATTGCTTTGATATTTAATAAACGATTGAATTCTTTAACAAAAATTTGTTCAACTTTTTTTCTTGTTTTTATTTTTGAAAAAGGAAAAACAATTAATAGATTTTTGTATTCTTTTTTTATTTGTGAAAATTCAGGATTTTTAATAGTTTCTAAATAAGTTATAGCACATCCTGATAAACAAAGTATAGTTAAAAATAAAAAATACTTAAAATATTTCATAAATTATATATTTCTTTTTAATATTCCAACAACTTCACCTATTATTTTCAGATGTTTAGGTCTTATAGGTTTATATGATTGATTTATAGAGTGTAATTCTATTTTATCTCCCTTTGTCTTAACTACTTTTTTAATAATAAATCCTTCTTCTGTTTCTACAAGCATAATTTTATTAGGTAATAAATCGGTAGTAAATCTTATTATGCAGTAATCCCCTGCTTCAATTTTAGGAGACATACTATCTGAATTTGCTTGAACAACTATTTTTGCAGAAGGATACAAATAACGAGGAATAGATATATAACCTTCCACATCATCTTCGGAATAGTCAGGAAGACCAGCAGGAATTTTTGCCATTACTGGTAGATGAATTATATTCTCATCTTTAACAAAAGATACCTCTGGTTTTTTAAGGTAAATTTGAGAATAATTTCCTTCACTAAAAAAATATGAAATTGGTTTATTGAGAATTTGAGAAAGTTTTTTGATTGTATCTTGGTTTGGCTCAAATTTTCCTATTTCCCAATGTGCTACTGTGACTTGATGAACACCTAATAATTTTGCCAACTCTTCCTGCGTTAATCCCATTTGTTTTCTTGCCAACATTATTTGAAATCCAATTCCTTTTTTTTCTTTCATCGTCGGTAAAAATCCACTTACCCCCTTTCGCATAAAATGCGAAAAAATTTTTTCAAAAAACCCTTGACAAAATATAAGTTTTATGCTATAAATTATTAGAATTTAATAAAACAAAATGTATTTTTAATCAATTTAATGATATAAATTTAACAACAAAAATGCCCAGAGAAAAAATCCCAAACATAAAAGGTAAATTTGAAAAATATAGCGGGGCAGGTTTACCAGACCTACCAAACTCTGGGCATTTTCCTGTCCCGCTTTTTTTATACAAAATAATAAAAATAATGTCAATATATTCATTTCAATATATATTTAATAAAAATAGTATGCAAATTCAAGAGGAGAATTTTTAATTTTATGCAAATCTGGGAAATAATAAAAGAAATCTATAAATCCAACCCTAACAATAAATCCCCGAAAGAAATTGCTAATTTTTTAGGTGTATCATTAGCAACTGTTTATAGATATCAAGAAGCACCTGAAGTATCAGGAGTAATAATCCCCACTGAAAAGATTATCCCTCTCACATATTTTACAGGGGATGATAGATTATTAAAATTCTTTGCCAATCAATGTGGATATACTCTTGTTAAGTGTTTTAAGAATAATAGATATAAATGTAAAGATATAGTTAATGAGACAAATAAGATTATTAAAAAATTTTCCGATTTTTTGAACGAAATATCCACTTCTTTGTTAGATAAAAAAATTACTAAAAAAGAAAAAGAAAAAATAATAAAAGAAGGAAATAAAGTTATTGAACAAATTTTTTTCATATTGGAGGTAATTAAAAATGAACAAATTTCTGACAACAAATGAAGTTAAAGAGATTTTTAGAATAACTTATCCAACCCTGTGGAGATGGATTAGAATAAAGCGTATTCCTTTTGTAAGAATTGGTAAAAAAATATTATTCCCTGCAGATGAACTTGAAAAATGGCTTAAAAAACAGGCAGAAAAAAATTTTAATTTATGAGAAAGGGAAAACTAATATGGAAAGATATGTATTAAAGACAATAAAAATAGCACTCTCCAAAGAAGCACTACCTGAAAATAAAACACAAATTCAAAGTTCGGAAGAAGCATATTATATATTGAAAGATATTTATAAAAATTTAGATGCAGACCAAGAACACTATGTTTTACTTTGTCTGGATACAAATCTCAAAATAACTGGTTTTAAGATTCTTTTTTCTTGCGGGCAACGAAAATCTTATGTAGATTGTAAGGTATTATTTCGTAATGCTTTACTTTTAGGAGCAGTAGCAATTATTATCGCTCACAATCATCCTGCGGGTAATATAGAACCTTCACAAGAAGATATAATGCTCACTGAAAAAATAAAAAAAGCGTGTGAAGTATTAGACATAGTATTATTAGACCATATTATCATTTCTCCAAACGACGGAGAATATTTTTCTTTTAGACAAAAAAATAAAATATAAAAAACGAGAGAAAGGAGTAATAAAGATGTTAATAAATTTTTTGGAAAGTAAAGATATTTATAATTCCTCACCTTTTGAAAAAACTCCCTGCTGGTTGACAACTCTTGGAGATTATAATCACCTACCAGAACCTTATAAAGAAAGCACTTTGGAAAAATTTTTTGAGTATTTATTTAATTTAGTTTTCAAAGTTGAATTCCGTCAAGTAGAAAATGAAAACAAAAAATTAAATGATACCTTGATAT
>JAMWCO010000114.1 GCA_023818785.1 Candidatus Omnitrophota bacterium | reverse complement strand
GCAATTATTAAAAAAGAAACACCATAGATTCCTATAAATTTTGCAATTTTTAAAATATAAGGATTACTATATTGAGAAAGTCCAAGTAATAACCAAGGAAATCCTGTTAAAAAGTTTGAAATTATAACTTCAAGAAAGGCCCAGACGCAACTTCCTATAAATATAATTTTTTTAATATCAAATGAGAAAATTAAATATAAAAAAATAGCCCAGTAAATTGAAAGATAAAAACCAAGAAGTAAATATATCAGACCTGCAACAGTTTTAAGCCAATATAAAGATAAAGAATAAAATATTAATCCAGAAAAAAGCCCATAGAAAAAATTTGAAAAAGATTTGTTTTTGCAATTAATAAAAATAGGGATAAAAGAAAAGAAAGAGAAATACCAGAATTTAAAAGGTGGAAAAGAAAAATATAATAAAAGAGAAGATAAGACACAGAAAAATAAGTTTAAAATAAAACTATTCTTGAATTTTGTTCTTTTCACTAAGGGTAATTATCTTAGTTTTAAAATCTTTTACTCTATCTTCTTCAACTAAAGATATACCAAGAATAATGACTTGATCCCCTACTTCAAAAAATCTTGCAGAAGGTCCATTTAGACAGATTACTCCTGAATTTTCCTCTCCTTCAATTACATAAGTAAAAACTCTTGCTCCATTATTTAAATTTAAGACATAAACCATCTCTCCTGGCAAAATATCTGCTTGCTCAATAATTTTTTTATCAATTGTAATACTCCCTTCGTAATATAAATTTTTATCAGTTACTTTTCCACCCTTAATCTTACATCTTGTCATTATCCTCATTTTATTTCCCTTTAAAAAATGATTATAACATAGAAATAACTATATTATCAATTAACCTAACATTCCCAATCTTTATTGCTCCAAGAATTATGACATCTTTCTCTACTTTTTCTATTCTCTTTAAATTAGATATTTTTACTATTTCAAGATACTGAAGTTCAACATTTTTTTCTTTTTCTATAATTTTCTTTCCTTCTTCTATCAATATTTTACTTTCATAAATCTTCTTATTCTTAATTAAATCCTCCATTTTTTTAAGTGCTTTATATAAACAAATGGATTTCTCCCTTTCTTCTTTACTTAAATATATATTTCTTGAACTTACTGCAAGACCATCTTTTTCTCTTACAGTTTCACATTCAACAATTTCAACAGGAACATTTAAATCATCTACCATCTTTTTTACTATTATTAACTGTTGAGCATCTTTCAAACCAAAATATGCTTTATCAGGTTGAATTATATTGAATAACTTTAAAACAACTGTACAAACTCCTTTAAAATGGCCTGGTCTAAATTTACCTTCAAGTATATCTGAATATTCATCAACATAAACCCATGTTTTAAAATCTTCTTTATACATTTCTTGGGTATCTGGATTAAAAAGTAGATCTACTTTTTCATTTTTAAGAATTTTAATGTCTCTTTCTATATCTCTTGGATATCTTTCAAAATCTTCATTTGGTCCAAATTGTGTTGGATTTACAAAAATACTTACTACAGTATAATCACATTCAATTTTTGCTTTTCTTATCAGTGAAATATGCCCCTTATGTAAATATCCCATTGTTGGAACAAAACCAATCATTTTATTTTCTTTTTTAATTTTTCTAATCTCTTCCCTTACTTCATTTATTTTTTTACATATTCTCATCTTTAAAATCCTTATAAATTTCTTTTACTTTTTCAAATGTTTTAGGATCAACAAAATCTGGATTAATTTCGCAAACTGGTTTTAAAACAAATTCTCTTTTCTTATATTGTGGATGTGGTATTTTTAAATCTTCTTTATTTATTATCCTATCTCCATAAAAAATTATATCAAGGTCAATCTCTCTTTCATCTCCCCTTTCGTGAGGGAATTTTCTACCAATTTTCTTCTCAATATCTTTCAATTTTTTCAATAATTTTTCAGGTGAAATTTTAACTTCAATTTCAACTGCACCATTTAAAAAATTCCCTCCTTTTGCTTCAACTGGTTTGTTTTCATAGAAAGAAGAAATTTTTTTTATTTTTCCAATATCTTCAATTTCCTTTAATACTCTTATTATATTTTTATTTTTATCACCTTTATTACTTCCAATACTTATAATAACTTTTTTCATTTTTCTATAAACTTCTGAAATAAAAGAAAAGGAAGTTTATATTTCTTTTTTAATCTGCTTGAAAAATTAAATGCCAAGAAAAGAGAAAGATTAGAACCATAATCAAAATTTTCATCCATAAATTGGTCAAAAATAAACAAAACTCTTATATTTTCTAAATCAATTATTTTACCTAATATTTCTTTTGAAAAAATTTCAAATTTTTTCACCCATATTGATTGTGAATCATTATAATTTAATGTAAAGTTGAACCAGTAAATTGAATTATCTTTTATATCAGAAAATTCAACTATTTCATCTATATTAAAAAATTCTTTTAAACCTTTAATAATTTCAGTATCAGAATAATAAAATATATCCATTTTTATAAGATCAGACAAAAATTTCCTTTTACTATATTTTCCCATTCCATAAAAATATAAAAAATTAGCAACTGCCTCATTCAAATCAATTCTTACTTTATTTACTGGGTTAAGGTTCAAAATCTTACTTGAATTTATCATAAAATTATTAATTTTTTGTAACTCTTTTTCCTTAAATAGAATATTATTCAGGTATTCATTCTTAATTTTGTTTGGAAAATTATTACTAACCATAGGTAAGTTTTGTGAAAGTTTAACGATTATATCTTTTTCAAAAACAAAAAATTCTAAATTCTTTTCCTCTTTTTTTATTTCTTCAATAAGTTGTTTTTTTTCACCTATATTTAAATTTACTTCTGTTTCTATTATCTTTTCGTTAAATAAAGAAACAAATTTACTTATGAAGAAAATATCATTCTCTTTTATATCTATCTTGTATTTTAATGCCCTTAAAAATCCTTCACCTGGGAATTCATTTTCGTTAAAGAAAAATCTGAAATAACTTTTTTCAATCGTGCCATCTAAAGAAAGATATCCCCACTTGCCTTTGTCCATAAAGAATTCAAAACTTTCTTTCTTTGCATATTCAAATAATGTTTTATTATTTCTTTTTTTAAAAAGTTCTAAATATCCATGAAGTGAAAAAATGATATATTTCATTTTTCTTCTTCAATATATTTAAAAATTTTTTCAAGATTTTTCAAAAGTTCTTTTATGTCAAAAATTCTATTTATTTCTTCTTCTAATAGATATTTCTTAATAAAATTATTATCTTTCACAAGTTCAAAAAAATCTCTTTTTTTAATTATTGCCTCAAAAGATATTTTTTGAATTTCTTCATAAGCAATTTTTCTTGAAACACCTTTTAAAACAAGCCTATTAAGTAATTTTTGTGAAAAATATACATTATTTAAAATTTTTAAATTTTTATCCATACTTTCCAAGTTTATTTCCATGCCATCAATAATTTTTATAAGTAAATTAAGTATATAATCAAGTAATATTGTAGATTCAGGAAAAATTATTCTTTCAGAAGAAGAATGGCTTATATCTCTCTCATGCCATAATGCAACATTATCCAATCCAGCACTAACATTTTTCTTTATTATTTTAGCAAGACCACAAATTCTTTCACATAAAATAGGATTTCTTTTATGAGGCATTGCAGAAGAACCTTTCTGAGTTTTTCCAAATGGTTCAAAAATCTCTGAAATCTCTGTTTGCTGTAATAATCTTATCTGTAAAGCAATTTTTTCACAAGAAGAAGCAATTATTCCTACGGTTGCCAAAAAATAAGCATGCCTATCCCTTGAAATTATTTGAGTTGAAAACTTTTCTTTTTTTAAATTAAATTTTTCACATACATATTCTTCAACTGTTGGATCAATATTAGAAAAAGTCCCAACAGCACCTGAAATTTTCCCAACACTTATTTCTTCAATTGCTCTTTCTAATCTTTCTTTATTTCTTAAAAATTCAAAATACCATGAACCAATTTTAAAACCAAGAGTAATTGGTTCAGCATGAATTCCATGTGTTCTTCCTATCATTAAAACATCTTTATATTCAAATGCTTTCCTTTTTAATATATCTATTAATTTTATTATGTCTTCTAAAAGAATATTTCCTGCTTCTCTTAAAATTAAAGCAAGTGAAGTATCAATAATATCAGAAGAAGTAAGACCTAAATGAATATACTTACCTTCTTCACCAACTGTTTCGCTTATCTGTTCAACAAAGGCAATAACATCATGGTTTGTAATTTTTTCTATTTCATTTATTCTATCTATATTAATTTTTGCTTTTTCTTTAATAATTTTAACAATATCAACTGGTATAACTCCAACTTTGCTCCATCCTTCAAGTGCTGCAATTTCAACTTCAAGATATTTTTTAAATTTATTCTCTTCACTCCATACTTCAGCCATCTCTTTTCTTGTATATCTTGGTATCATAATATCCTCCAATTTTAAAAATTATATATTATCATCCCTGTCTTTTCAAAATAAATCATTCTGGAGTAAGAAAAAATCTAAAAATAAAATACAAAAGTAAAAGAAATAAAAAAATAGATAAATAAATAGGCAAATAGATTATTATTAAAAATATAATTAAAACTATCAAAGGAGAGAGGAAAAGAAGAATAAAATATTTTTTTGTCTTTTTTAAGTCATTCACAACTGATTTTAAAATTTCTTTTTCTTCTCCACAATTTTTACATTTTTCATCTTTTTCTGTATTCTCCTGACTACAATTTTTGCAGATCCATATAATTCCATTTTTTATTTTCTTTTCTCTTTCTGCTATTTCAAATTTTTTCTTAATCCATGGGAAGTCCTTAATTTCATATGCTTTCCTATAAAACTCCAATGCTTTAGAATAATTTTCTTTTTTAAAATAATAATCACCAAGTTCAATATATGCATTAAAATTATTTGGTTGCTGTAATATTATTTCATTTAACTCATTCAATCTTTTTTCTTCAAGTTTTTTTGTTATTAAATTCTCTTTTTTTTGTCTAAATAAATTAATCAAGAAATATCCTAAAAATGGAATAAATATTGATACTAAACTTAAATTCCTGACCATCAAAATAATACTAAAAATAAAAAGTATAGAAAGAACTAAAACTTCAGGAAGAGAAATATCTTTTTCTATTATTCTATCAAAAACAAAAAAGTAAAATTCAACTCCTAAAACTATTAAAATAAATCCAAGTCTTAATCCAGAAAAATAACCTGCACCATAATCAACCATTTTTTAAAAATTTTAAAATTTTCTTAACTGCTTCCTCTTCATCTGAAAAATTTATAAATATGCCTTCTTCTTTTTTAAACCAAATGCTTTGTTTT
>JAMWCO010000113.1 GCA_023818785.1 Candidatus Omnitrophota bacterium | reverse complement strand
CGTTCAAATCGGCCCCCCGCAAATTTTAATTTATAGGAAGAAAAGGTGAAAATCGGAGGTAAACGGAATTTAATAGTAGATATTGGTTCAACAAAAATAAGGGTAATAGATTTAGAATATGTTGGTGGTAAGATAACTTTATCCTATTATAATGAGCTTGATATATCCGGTATTTCTTCTGAAGAAATTGACAATTTTTTGAAAACAGAAGGTAAAAGTTTTATTCAGAAATTACCAAGTAGAAGTTTTTATGTTTCTATACCAGGAAGAGGTGTTTTAGTAAGAGGTTTAACTGTTCCTAATGTTCCAATAAAAAAGTTGACAGATATACTTAAATATGAAGTTCAACAACAGATTCCTTTCCCTTTGGAAGTAGTAGCATGGAAATACCAGATTTTTGAAGAGACGCAACAAAATTATAATGTATTACTTGGCGCAATAAAGAGAGAAATACTAAGTGAATATATAAGCAAAATAATTTCTTTAGGGATAGACCCTCATTTTGTTGATACAGACCATTTCGCACTTATAAATATACTTATATTTTTTAAAAATTTGGGAAGGGATAAATGTTTAGGATTTCTTGAGATAGGTGCAAATTCTTCAAACTTAATCATAGTTTATAAAGAAAAATTCCTTGTAAGGTCATTGACTGTTTCAGGAAATACTATTACCTCTGCAATTTCTGAAACAGAAGGAAAATCTTTTATAGAAGCAGAATTGGAAAAGAAGGAAAGGGGTTTACAAATGAAGACAGTTGTTAGTATACTTGATAGTTTGCATACAGAAATACAGAATTCCATAGATTATTGGAGATTTACCCTTAAAGGACCTGAACTTGAAAGTTTATATATTTGTGGAGGGAGTTCTTTATTAAAAGGATTTAGAGAATATCTTGAAGAAAAAGGAAGAATTCCTGTTTATTATTTTAGACCATTAGAGGAAATAGAAGTAGAAAAAGAATATGCTTATTTAAAAGAAAAGGATGTTGAACTTGGTACTGTAATTGGAATTGGTTTAAGAAAGATATTGCCTGTTTTTATAAATATCAATTTTTTGCCAGAGGAGATAGAAAGATTGAGAGAATTTAGAATAAATAGGCCATATATATATCTTTCAGTTTTAATGGCTGGGATTATATCAATTACTCCTCTTCCTTTTTATAAATGGGAAAGAGTAATGCTTAGTGGAATTAAAGGAGAACTTGAAGTTTCTCGTAGTCAATATGAAAAATATAAACCAGAAGTAGAAAAACTTGAAAAAGAGATTAATGAAATTAATGGAAAAGTGGGGATTGTTCAAGGATTATTAGATAAGAAAAATATATGGTTAAAAAGAATTCTTGCAATTGGTGAAACATTACCAAGTAGTAAAATTTATATTACTTCAATTACTCCAGGTACAACTGCTCCTCCAAAACCTGAAGGTGAAATATTGCCAGGACAACCACAGGGTGGCCCGCCTGGAGGAATGCCTCCTGGGGAAATGCCCCCTGCACCTCCTGGTCCACCTTCTGGAGCAGCACCTACACCTTCTCCTGGAGCAGCACCTGCAACTTTACCTTCTGGACAACCTGTGGAAATTAAAATAGAAAGTACAAATGTTTTTACAATATTAGGAGAAGTTATTATTGGAGATATAAGAACTGCTTTCAATGATTTTAAGGATTTTGTAGATAGATTAAGTAAACTTGACTTTATCCAAAAAGTGGATATTGTTTCTTGTGAAGTAAATCAGGAAAAAAATAAAATTGAGTTTTCTCTTGTTTTAAATTTGAAATGAAAAAAGTTTTAAGTTTTTTCAAAAGGTATTTGTTAATTTTTTCATTAATATTAGTAGGGGGGATTATTGGACTTGGACAATTTTGGAATAAAAAAAATAAACAAGAGATAAAAAAAATAGAAGAAGAGATTAAAAAAATGTATGAGGAGATTAAAAAATATGAGACAGAAAAAGAAAAAGCACCATCTCCTGAATTAATTGGAAAATTGACAAAAAAGAAGGAATTTTTGGAAAAACAATTTGATATTATGTTAAATAGTTTCTCTACATTATATCCATTACCACCAGAGTTTAAAAAATATCCATCTATTGAATTTAAAGAATATGTATATTTTTTTGAAGATAAACTTCAGAAAATTGCAAAAAATAGAAATGTTGCTATTCCTTCATCTTTTGGATTTCCAAAAACAGGACTTGTAGATGTTGCTCAAATTCCAATTTTAACATTACAATTTGAAGTTATTAAGGACCTTATAAAATTGATAATAGATTCAGGTGTGACAGTTGTCTCTAATTTAACACCCGGAATTCCTCAAAAAGTATCTTTTTATGAAGTAATTCCGATTAAATTAAGTATAAGTGGCTCAAGTAACGAAATAATAAGATGTATTAAGTATTTTGATAATCCATCATCTTATTTTACAGTTGAAAATATTTTAATTACAACTATAGGAGAAGATTTTTATAAAGCAGATATTGACTTAAATGCTGTTATATTAAAAGTAGAAAAGAAAGAAGGATGAAATTATGAGAAGAGAAGAAAAGAAAAGGAAGTTAATTGAATTTATTGAAAGAAGAAAGGAAGAAAGAATAAAAGGAAAACAGAAAAAAGCAACTTTAGAGAATTTAGCGAAGGAAAAAGGAGGTATAAATAAAGAAACAAAAAAAGAAGGAAAACCAGAACAAGCAGAAAAAGTATTTAGATTTAATAGTAAAAGAAGAAAAGAAAGGAAAGATAAACTTTTTGAACTTATAGCGAAAAAGAAAGAAGAAAAGAAAAAAATAAAACAACTACTTGTAGAAAAAAAAATAAAGAAGAGAAAGGAGTTAGAAGATAAGAAGATAGAGGAGAGGATAAAGAGGGAGCAGGAGAGAGAAAGGAGGAAGCAGGAGTTAGAAGAAGAGAGGGAACGAGAGAGACAGAAAATTAGAGAGCAAGCGGAGAAGGAGAGGGAGGAAAGACAGCGAGAGAAAGAGAGAGTGATATTAGAGCAGAGGAGGAATAAACAGAATCTTCTCCAATTTTTACAACAAAAGAAAATCCAAAATCAAATAAATAAAGAAAAGTATGTTTTTTATACAAATTTTATTTCTTATAAAAAATTAATTGAAAGGGAAAAACATAGAAAATTATTAGAATTAGGAAAAGAAGTTAAAGAAGCAACTAAAAAATTACTTATAGAAAAGAAGGAAAGAGAAAAAGAAATTCTTCTTAAAAGTAAACAAGAACAGCAGAAAATTAAGACATATTTGTTGAACTTAACTAAAAGAACATTAGATATAAATAAACTTCCTAATACACAAATAATAGAAGCAGAAAGAAACATAACTAATTTTATAAAAGAGATTGAGAAGAAAAAAACACCTAAGATAGTCCCAGTAAAATTAGTTCCTGAAGAGAAAGTTAAAAAGGTAGTTGTTTATAAAGAGCCGTTCCGATTAGGTATTTTTTTAAGAAGGAATATTTTTAGATTTGTATTTTTGATACTTTTATTAGTTTGGCTTGGAGAATTATTTATGTATATGAAAAAGTCATTAATTTCTAGCGAAGAAAGATTAAAGATGATTGTAGGAGAAATAGTTGAAGAGAAAAAGAGTATTGAAAAAAAGGAAGTAGTAGAAGAAGAAAAGTTTGTTTATTGGACAAAAGAAAAAATTAATATAGAAGGGAAAAGGGATCCATTTTCAACAGGAAGATTAACTATGGAAATTATGAAAAAACCAGTTCCTACAAATATAATATTTGCTAAAAAACCAGAAATTATTTCAATTATAAAAACACCAAAATTTGTAAGTATTTTAAAACCAGAAGAAAAAATTTCAAAACCAGAAAAGATAACTGTACCTAAAATTCCATATGTAGAAAAACCAGAGATTAAAAAACCAGAAGGAGTTTCATTATCTTCAAAATTATCTGAAATTGAAAAAATTTCAAAAGTTGAATCTTCTCCATTTGTTTTGCCTGAAAAAGAGTGTCCACTTATTTATAGAGGAAGAATGATACTTGAAGGTGTTGAATATTTCTTTATTGAAGGAACAAAAAGAACTTATAGAGTTACAGTTGGAGATATTGTAGAAGGATATAAAATACTTAAGAAGGAGAATAACAAGTTACATTTGTCAAAAGAAGGCTTATTATATGAAATTAATATACAATAACTTGACATTTAATTTTAAAATTTTGTATAATATTAAAGGAGTAAAAATGAAAAAAGTAATTTTAATCTTATTGGTTTTTACAATAGGAATAATTTTGGGTCAAAATAATTATAATCTTGATAATTTATACAGAGAAGCACTGAGTCTGTATTATCAAAAGAAATATCCTGAAGCATTAAATTTATTTAATCAAATTAAAGGGATAGACCCATCTTTCAGAAAAAATCAAATAAATAGATATATAAATGTAACAAAAACAAAACTTGGTAAATTAGGGGTGAAAGAAACATATAAAATAGGTGAAGGTGATATTAAAGAAATTACTGTGTCAAAAGAGGATGAATTTGAAAAACTTGCAGAATATGCACAGAAAGCACTACTTGAGACAAATGATTATTTAAAAGAGATTATTTTGAAATATAATATTTCAGAATTTGATATGACTGCGCCAAAGTCAACTTATGAAATGGCAAAGAAAGCATATGATAACAAACAGTTTACTGAAGCAATACGACTTTCAAATAAAGCAAGGTTTCAAGCAGAACAATTGATACAAGAAAAAGTAATTAAAGAAAAACCACCACTTGGAGAAATAGGAGAAAAATTAGTTACTTTAAATTTGACAGATGCTGATTTACAACAAACATTAAAACTTATTTATGATTTAACAGGAGCGAATATAATTTTGAGTAAAGATATAGAAGGGAGAGTTACTATAAATGTAAAAGATATACCTTTAAAAAAAGTTCTTGATTTGATTTGTGAAGCAAATGGTTTGAGATATATCTATGAAGACGATGTAATAAAAATATTAACAAAAGAAGAATTTGAAAAAAGAGCAGAATTTCTAAAACAACAGAATAAGAGGGTTTTTAAAATATTATTTGGAGATGCAAGCAGTATTGTTAAAGCATTAAAGGAGACTTTTAAAGATGTTGATATAATTGCTGAGCCAAGAACAAATTCTATAATAGTAAATACTGATAATCAAGTATTACTTTCACAAATTCAAGAAGTAATTACAACCCTTGACAGTCCTATTTCACAGGTTTTAATTGAAGCAAAAATAGTAGAAGTTTCAACATCAAAGAATAATATGTTTGCAATTGATTGGCTTATTAGTTCAAGATTAATAGAAGCAATTGATGCAACATTGACAGGTCCAAGATTTGGCGTTAATCCTGGATTTACACCAGGA
>JAMWCO010000112.1 GCA_023818785.1 Candidatus Omnitrophota bacterium | reverse complement strand
GAATAGAGGATATCAGGGCAGTATCTTTAGAAGGATTTAAAGCTAAGATAAACTTCTTCATTTTAGCTTTAAGTTTTGCTACTTGTCTTGGTTTGTTTTAAAATTATTTAAATTGGAAATTAGAGTTGAGATTAATATATTATAGCACAGTTTATTTTTATTTCAAAACTTAGTTTAGGTTTTAGTTTTTTTTAAACTAAATTTATATCAGACATTATAATCTAATTCTTATCTTCACTTCAAAATAATTTACCTATTTTTCTAAATCCAAATATATAAAGGAAAATACTTAAAATAGATAGTGCGATAAAATAAGGCAGTAAGTCAACAGACTGAATCCCTCTAAAAAATATATCTAAACTTCCTTCTATATAATATCTTAAAGGCGAAAGATAAGAAAGATACTGAATGACAGGATGCATTGAATAAATAGGAGTCCATGTACCACTTAAAAAAATCAGAGGCATCATTATAATGACTGAAAGTTGAGCAACCTGAAGCATATCCTTTGCGACAGAAGCAATGAAAAGTCCAATCCCACTTATAGAAAAAAGATAAATAAAAGTTAAAAAAATAAAGGCTAAAAAGCTACCATTAATTGGTATATCAAAAATATTAAACAAAACTAGCCCGACACAGATGATAGCGCCAACAAGATTTATCAAAATTTGGGATAGACTTTTAGCAAGAATTATAAGTTTTGAATCAACAGGCATTAGAAGCATAATATCCCATGTTCCTTGCTCTTTTTCTCTAACAAAAACTACAGCAGAAAGTACAACTCCAAGGAGTGTTAAAACAGATAGGAATTCTGAAAAAGATATAAATTTTTTAGTATCGGCATTTTGGTTGAAAAACTTGTGAATTTTTAGTTCAACAGGAAATTTTATATCTGAAAAATTTAAAACAATACTTTGAAGATAAGATAACGTTACAAGAGACTGAGCTGCTGCCGTGGAATCAAGTAATACATCAATTTGAGCTTTACCTGTTTTGTATAAATTTTTTTCAAAATCTGAATCAAAAACAAGCCCTACAATTATTTCTTTATTAAAAATAGCTTTACTTAGTTCTTCCTGAGAATTAACCCTTTTTGGTTCTTTAAATTCTGGTTTGTGTAAGTGATTAAGTATTTTTTGAGAAATAACTCCACCAGAATAATCAACATAACCTACAGAAACATTTCTAGGCTTTAGTTCAAAACCATTTCCTGCAATATAAACTTCAAAAGTAAAAGTATATAAAACAAAAATAACAAGTCCCCAGTTCCTAAGAAAGGTTAATATTTCTTTTATAAAAACAGCAAAAAAAGCCTTCATCTCATTTCCTTTTTCATAAATAAAGTACCAAGAGTTAATAAAGCAAACGCATAAAAAATTAAAATCCCAAAGTAAATAACATTCTTTTCAGAACTAAATCCCTGTCCTATTAAAAAGCTATCGTAAATAATATGGTTAAAGTACATTACAGGAAATAGATGAGCTTCAATATACGCAGAGCCAGTCATTGAAGATATAGGCATTATAATACCAGAATATAAAAAACCAGGAAGTATTGTAACTATAACAGTTGCAATAAGAGCAACAATCTGAGTTCTTGTAATAATAGAGATAAAAAGTCCTATTGATAAACTTATAAGTATATAAATCTCAGAGGTAATCCAGTAAATAAAAAAATTGCCTCTAAATGGAACTTGAAAAAGATATGTCGCCCATAAAAACAAAATAAAAATATTTATTGAATGAAGGAAAAATGGAACAGAAAGCTTTGAAATTAGAAAATCAAACTTTCCAACAGGAGAAGAATAAAAATTAAATATAGTTCCTGTCTCTTTTTCCTTTACAATTAAAAGTGCAGATAAAATAGCAGGAGCAACAAATAGAATAATCCCTATAAGACCAGGAACTATTGCATTTTCATCTCTCATAGATTGATTAAAAAGATTCCTGTTATTAATCGTTATTAAATTTCTAATTGGAATATTTTTGATATAATCCTGTGCGGCATTGAGTATTTCGCCTTCTACATAACCTTGCATAATAGTCCCACGCATTGGTAAAGAAGAATCCACAAAAACTCCTATTTCTGTTTTTTGACCTTTTAAAATTCTTTTTTCAAAATTTTCTGGGATAATAATAAAAACATCGACTTTCCCCTTTTTTATCTCATTTAAAATATTATCTTCCGTTGTGTTTGAAACTTTTGTATCAAAGTATTTTGAATGTTCAAATTTAGAGATTAAATCTTTTGATAATTTACTTTTATCATAGTCTAAAATAACAGTTCTTGAATGGGTAACTTCCAGCCTTATTCCATAACCAAACAAAAGTATTATCATCGTAGGTAGAAGGTAAACCATAATGATAAATTTTGATCTAAATAATTCAGTGATTTCTTTTAGAATATAAGCCTTTATAATTCCCGTATTCAATAAAATTTTCCTCCAAACGTTCTATTAATTTTTTTCTTCATGGAATTTAATAAAAATATCTTCAAAGTTTTTAGCATCTGGAAATTTTTGATAAAGGTTTTGGGGTGTGTCGTCAATAATCTTTTTACCTTGTTTTAAAACAACCACTCTATCACAATATTCAGCTTCACTCATGTAATGAGTTGTAATAAGAATTGAAATTCCCCATTTTTGCTTTAGTTGATGAAGTAATTTCCAGAGCTGAGCACGGGCTATTGCGTCAACTCCACTTGTTGGTTCATCTAAAAATAAGATAACTGGTTCATGTAAAATAGCTACAGCAACAGAAAATCTTTGGTTTATACCAAGTGGAAGTTCTGTTGGTAAATAATCCATATACTCTTTAAATCCAAGACCGTCTGCGAGCTTATCTATTTTTTTTAAAGCTTTTGACATTGGTATTTGATGCATATTTGCAAAATAAATAAGATTTTCTCTGATGGTCATATCTTTATAAAGTGCAAATTTCTGGCTAACGTATCCAATTTTACTTTTAAGTTCTAATCTATCTTTATAACTTTCTATTTTTTTACCAAGTAAGATAAGTTGACCTTCATCTATTGGATGAAGACCTAATAACATTTTTATAAATGTCGTTTTTCCTGCTCCATTTGCTCCAAGAAGTCCTAAGATTTCACCCCTCTTTAAAACCATATCTATATGATCATTGGCGATAAAATTATTGAATCTTTTTGTTAATCCTATTGCTTCCATAACAACTTCGGGTATTTCAATTTTTATTTCCCTTTCTTCAACATTTATTTCTGGTATATTCTTATATTTCTTTAAAGCATTTATAAAGAAAACTGCTTCAAGTTCTGGATCTGCATGAGGTACATTTAAAGGTTTTAAAGAATATGTTCTTTTTGCAAAAGAAAAACATTCCTCTTTACATTCAGTTTCTAAATACACATAATTTTTTACTAATTCTTTTAATTCTTCTGCTGTTCCTTTTGCGATAATTTGACCATTTTCAAAAAGGAGAATTTTATCCATTCTTTCAGCTTCTTGCATATACCCTGTACTAATAAGGGCTATTATATTGTCTTTTTTTCTAATTTCATCAATTATTTGCCAAAGCTCTCTTCTACTTACGGGATCAACTCCTGTTGTTGGCTCATCTAATATCAGTAATTTCGGTTTATGGATAAGGGTACAAATTAGAGATAGCTTTTGCTGCATTCCACCACTTAAATGTCCTGCTTGCCTATTCTGGAATTCAAAAAGTCCAACCATTTTTAATAGTCTTTCTCTATACTGCAAATATTCATCATCTTTTTTTAAATTTCTTATTGCAGTAAAAAAATCAAGATGTTCTTTTACAGTTAAAAGGGGGTACAAAACAAGTCCAATACCTTGTGGCATTAAACCAATGTGTTGTTTTATTCTTTCTGCTTCCTTTGGGTTATGGTATATGTGTCCTTTAAATAAAATTTCTCCCTCAAACTTTTTAACTCCAGCTATTGCATGCATAAGTGAACTTTTTCCTGAACCGTCAGCCCCAATAAATCCAACAATTTCACCACTATTTGCCTCAAAAGAAGCATCTTTTATAGCTATTTTTTCCTTATACCTAACAGTAACTTTCTTTACTTCTAAATCAGGCATTCATTCTCCGTATTACAATTCTGGAAGCTCATCTAAACTTTTTGGAAAATTTTTACCATCAATAGAGATAACACCTATCGCTGGCAAACCTATCTTTAATAAAGAGTTTGGTCTATTTGGCTTTATATGAACGGCATAAACCCTTTGAATTCTATCTTCCCTAACAGCAACATCTTTTGGAGTAAATTCTGCTTTCTTCGATATTTTTACAACTGTCGCTTCAATCGGTTTATCAGGATAAGCATCTAAAAATATAACTGCCTTATCTCCTATCTTTATTTTACCAGTGTATATTGTATCTACAAACATCTTCAGATATAAATCTTTTTGATCAACAACAGTAGCAATAGTCATTCCACTACCTACAACTTCACCTTTGTTTGCTACTTTATCAACTACATATCCATCTACTGGTGATATTATTTTCATTTCATTTAAAATTGTCCGTATTTGCTGTGCTTGAGCTTGAAGAGCTTTTACATTGCTTTCTAATGCTAAAATAGCATTTTGAAGTATTTCTATGTTCTTTAATGTAGCCATTGCTTGTATTAAGTTGCTTTCAGAAGTATTAATTAATGCTAAAATTTGCCTTCTTTTTTCTTTTAAAGCTTCTAATTGATCACCATCTGTTTCATATTTTAATTTTATTTTTTCAAACTTTTCTTTTGGAAATAATCCTCTTTCTGTAAGGTTTTTGTACCTTTTATAGTCTTCTTCATCTTGTTTTACAACTTTTTCCATTGATTTTATGTTAGATTCAATCTCCAAAAGCATTGCTTTACTGGATTCTATAGAAAATCTCGCTTTATTTACATCTTCTGGTAAAGATTCTTTTGCCATTTTAAATTCTAATTTCTTTGATTCTATCTCCTTGTTTTTAGCATCTATCTGTGATTCTATTGATTGTAATTGATTTTCATACTCTTCACTTGATAAAACAGCGATAAGTTGTCCTTTCTTTACAAAATCTCCTTCTTCAATAAATAATTCTTTTATTCTTCCTGAATATTTTGTGTTAACGTTAATAAGATCTCCGTCAATTCTACCAGTACCCATTATAAGATTTGGAGGAAGTTTTTTTGGATTTAACTTTAAATAAAGGAAGTATCCAGAAATTACGATAAGAATTAAAATAAGTAATCCTAACCAATATTTTTTTAATGTTTGCATGAAAAATACCCCGAAATTTAAATTAGTTTCATTTTATCATAAACCTTTAAAATTTATAGCTCAATTTGTAAACTGACAAACCTTGATTTACAAGGTCTGCTTCTAAACCGTGTCCTACTGCTTCGTGAATCATAGTCCC
>JAMWCO010000111.1 GCA_023818785.1 Candidatus Omnitrophota bacterium | reverse complement strand
CACATTGCTCTTTCAAGTCCTGTTTCAGCAATATTAAGTGCTTTAAAATAAAATATCTGTCTTTTTGCAAAAATACCTTCAATACCAGACATATTTAAAAAAGTAAGACCTATTATTGAGAGTATCATAACCACCATAACAACAGCGACAATTGTAATTCCTTTTTTCATTTTAATAAAGTGGTTCTATTGGTTGAAATTGTGGTGGAGTAGGCCCACTTGAACCACTTCCAGAACTACTTGAAGATGTCCCAGAGGCAGCAGAAGTTATATTTCTATTTACATTTCTTAAAGCAATAATTGAATCAAGATTTGTTATAATCTGCCCATCTTTAAGTTTCAAATTTACACTAACATAATAAGCATTACCATCACCTTTAACCTTTTCAAATTTTAAATTTTCAACCTTATTTTTTATTAAATAGTATTTTTTTGTTCCATCAAAATATACTAAATTATTACCTTCAATTTGAAAATATTCATTTTGAGTTGTTGGAGGAGGAGTAGTTGGAGGAGGTGGTGGTAATTCTGGTTCTGGACCTTCTATTGGTTCTTGTGGAGTTCCAGGACCACATTCACATCCAGCAAGTATAAAACCTAATAATAATATTTCTGTTAATATTATATAATGCCTTTTCATTTTTCTCCTTTTTATTTTATATTACCTTATAAATTTTTATTTTGTCAAGATCAATCTTTTTTAATTATTAATTTTTTCCCAGAATTCTGAATTTCAATTTGAGTAGGTTTTTTATCTCTTAATTTTTTTTCTATAAATCTAATCCCAAATACTCCTTCTCTTTTAAGTTCCATCAATTTTTCCTCTCTTATATATGTCTTTTTACCATAAAAAAGCATATAACCAACTATTATTATAATTATTATTCCACTTACTAATCCTACTATCATTTCTACAACTGTTAATCCCTTTTTTCTTACCATGGCGCTATAATAGTTTTTAGCGAAACTTCATTATTTCTTTTATTTTCAAACCACATAACCTTAACAGTGATTCTTTTATAATCTATGGAAGGATCAGGGTCTTCTGGGTCATTAACATCTTCAATTATAGTTACTCTTTTACCTTGAATTTCATCAATATTTACATTTGTTCCATTTTCAACATAATTCATAAGATTATTATAACTTACTGTTCTTAAAAATTCAATTCTTGATTGGGCAATTTGTAATGCTGTTCTTCTATGCCTTTCAAGATTTAGGTTTGTTTGAGAGTAAAAAAAATAGGAGAGAGTACCAAAAATTCCAATTATAATTATTAAAATAGATATAATAACTTCAATAAGTGAAAATCCTTTATTCCTTTTCATCTTTTTTCTCAATTCTCTCTTTTTCTTTTTCTGTTATTTCTTTAAGTTCTTTTTCACTAATTATTTTAGGTGTCAAAAATATAACAAGGTCTGTTTTTTTACTTGTTTCTGCTCTATTTTTAAATAAGAAAGGTAATATATCGCCTAAAAAAGGGACTTTATTACTTCTTTTTGTTTTTTCAGTTCTTAAAAGACCTCCTATTACAATTGTTTCTCCATCCTTTACCATTACTTTTGTTTTTGCTGTTCTTATATTTGTATCAACCGCTTGTGCGAAAAATGGAGATTGTTCTGCTGAAGAAACAACAGGTTCAACTTCAAGAATTATAACTCCTTTTTCATTTACATGAGGTGTTGCAATAAGTGTAACACCAACTTCAGCAAAAATTGGTTCTTTTGTAGTTGGTGTAATTGTTCCTGCGGCTCCATAAGTATAAACAACTTTTTCTGCAATTGCCATATTTTTTGTTATTTTTATTGTTGCTGGTGAATCGTTTAAAGTTGTTACTCTTGGATTTGCAAGAATATTCGCCTGTCCTTTTACTTCAAGTAATTTTAAATTTGCAGTTAATGTTTGAAAGGATAATGTCCCAAGGATAAATTGTGGTTGAGCAGAAACAGTTCCTGCGCCTCCACCAGTTGTTCCAGTTTGTCTCGGATTTACAATCTCTCTTGTTATATCTTTTTCCCATGGATATGGAACATCTTTTGCAGCACCTGTAAAACTTCCTTCTACATTCCATTTAATTCCAAGGTCTTTTAATCCATCCTCTGTTAATTCAACAAGTACTGCTTCAATCTGTATACTTGGAATGCTTCTATCAAGTAAACTTATAATTTTTTTTATGTCATTTAAATTTTCCTCTGTATCCTGGATAGTTAAACTATTTGTCCTTATATCTAATATTATTTTCCCATTTTTACTCAATAAAGGAGATAAAACCTTTCCAAGGTCTTCTGCTTTTGAATATTGTAAAAATATAACTTCTGATACTAATTTAGGTGTCTCTTTGAATTCTTTAACAACATATACATCACTATCAGGAATTTTTTCTCTATATAATCCATTCGCCTTTAAAATAGAATCAATTGCTTCTTCGCCTGTTACATTTTCAAGATATGCACTTATTGGTTTTTCTGCAAGTTCACTACTTGTTATTAACTTTATTCCTGTTTTTTTAGTTAAGACTTGTAAAACTTGAGCAAGTTTTGTTTGATAGAAAGTAAGGGTTAATTTTTCTTCAGAAAAACATAAAATAGTTAAAAATAAAAAATATAAAAAGAAGTATTTTAAAAATTTACCTTTCATTTTTTTCTCCTTTTTCAAATTCAAAATTTAAAGTAAAAAAGTTCTCATCTTTATCTTTCACAACAATTTTATCCGGATAAATTTTTTGTAATACAAAATTTCCAATCATTTCTCCTTCCTCCTTTACCTCATCATTAATTACTACATATGGTTTTTTATTATCATAGACAATTCCTAATATTTTAAAGTTAGGTTTTTCTGGTTGTTTTTTTTCTTCCTCCTTAATTATTTTTTCTGGTTGTTTTTTTATAAGGTATGGTCTTAAAGGATTTTTTGATATTGTAATTTTACCTCTTTTAAAATTTATATTATTTTCAAATTCATCCATTTTTTTCTTTACTTCTGAAAAATTTTCTTCAATTTTCCTCAAATCAATCCCCCAAATAATCTCTTTCTCTTCAACTAATGGTTCTGTCATTTTTTTATCCCTTTTTTTCTTTAGTATCAATTGCCATCCCCATGAGAGTATAAAAATTAAAGTCAAAAACAAAAGTAATATTTTTTTTCTCTCCATATTTTTATTTTACCTTTTTTATACCTGCAATTTTTACATTAAAAAAATCTTTGTTCTTCTCTTCATTTGATAATACTTCAATTTCTTCTATTCTTAAATATTTTTGCCCATTCTCTATTTCCCATATAAAAGGGATAAAGTTCCTAAAATCTCCTTGTAATTTAACTTCCCAAAGATAATATAAATCATTCTTATCTGGAATATTTTTTATAGTTATAATTTCAGTTCCTGTTTTTAAAGATAAATTTTCAAGATACTCATAGATAGCAAGATTAGGGTCATCTGAAAGAGTTAACCACTCAAAATTCTTTATTTTATCTTCTGCAATTGATATAATTTTTTTAATTGAGTGAAAGAAAGTAGGGTTGTTTTTTACTCTCATATAATTATATTCAAGTAGTTCTTTTTCTGTTTTATATTTTATAATTTGGTTTTTCTGAGGCAGTATGACCAATACAAAAAATAAACCTATTACAAAAACATAACTTACAATTATTCCAATAATCATTCTTTTAAGTATATTTATTAAATCTTTCATTTTTTGGCCTTTATTTCAAACTTAAAATAATAAACTTCATTATCCTCTTTTTGCCCTTTTGTTATTTCAATAAGGGATACTTTTTCAAAAATGTTATTACCTTTTTCTTTAAGATTTCTTGCAAAAATTAAACATCCTTTTTCTGGTTTTATATAAAATGGCGATATAAAACCTTCAAGTAAAATTATTATTTCTTTTCCTTCTTCAGTAAATTCCTTCTTATAGGAAAGTTTGATTAACCACATACCATCTGGAAGAGATTCAGATATTATAGCAAGATTTCTACTCCATGTTACTCTGTTTTTATATTCATCTTCGTAAAAAGAACATTTTTCACATAAAATTTGTAATTTTTCATTACTTTCTTTTAAATTTTCAAAAAGTACTCTTTCTGTTTTTGCCTTATTTTCAAAGTCTTTAATCTCTTTTTTAATTCTCTCTATTATTAACTTATTTGAAAAAAATATTGTAGAACAGATCAATACTATTAAAAGGAGTCCTGCAAAATAAAAGACAAAAATTCTTAATATCAAAATTCTTCTTTTATATTTTTCCCATCTTGCTTTAAGAATGTTTACTTCAATCATATTATTTTTCTCATTAAAAGTCCTATACAGATAGCATAAGACATACCATCTTCTTTTTTATCCAGTGGGATAAGATTATTTGATATAAGCAAAAGAGGATTGTAATATTCAGTAGATATATTTATGTTTTTTTCAATAATTTTTTTAATATCAGGTATTCCAAAAATTTCTCCTGTTAGATAAATTTTATTAACTGCTTCACCAATTTTATTTTGAAAATACCTTATAGATATTTTTATCTCTTCATTAAATTCTGACATTTTTTCTTCTATTATTGACTCATTATAAATTTCTTCTTCCTTTATATTTTTAATTCCCCATTCAATATCTCTTAAAAATAAAAACTTATCTTTTGAATAGATAACAAAATTAGAAATTGAAAATCCAAAATTGAGTAAGCAAACAGGATTTTCTTCTTTGTTGAAATATAAAAAACTATTTAAGAGTGCAGTTCCATGAATATCCATTATAACTGGTTTTAATCTTGCCTTTAATAAAATCTGAGTATATAAATCAACTTTATTTTTTGGATATGCTATAAGTGTTATATTCTTTTTATTCTCTACATTAAAAGAGATATAATCATACTCATAATTTTCTATAAATTGAGGAATTATTTGAATTCCTTCAAGTTTTATTACATTTTTAATTTCTTCTTCTGGTAAGTTAGGGACTTCAAAATAATGATAAATTGTATCACTATTATTTATAGTAAATAGCCCTATTTTCGCCTTAAACTTATTTTTTTTGAAAAAATCTTTTAAAAAATTTCCAACTACTTCTACATCTACATTTCCTATTTCTTTGAAGTTTTCAATAGGATTATCAACTTTCTCAATATTTATTATATATAAATTTCCTCTTTTTTCATATCCTTCAATAAATCTAATATATTTTTCACAAATATCCAAACATACTTGTAAATTCATATTTTTATAAACCAGAATAAGTCAAATTTCCATCTTGGTCAATAGTTACAGTAATTCCTGCTGCATCACCAGTTCCAGTTGTAGTAGCAGTAAAACCAGTCCCTCCACCAGTAAGAGTTATTGTATAATCCGTAAAATATTTATTTCCTGTTGTATCAATTCCAAGTTTTGTTTTATCATTTGTATATGTATTATGTT
>JAMWCO010000110.1 GCA_023818785.1 Candidatus Omnitrophota bacterium | reverse complement strand
AAAAACTGTGTAGTTGAAGTAATACTTAAGGACATTCATACTTGTAGAAATAAACCTGAAAGAATATCAAACTGGGTTAAAATTGCAAAAGAGATTGCTGAAAGATATTAAAATGTATAAGACAGGGATTGGTTTTGATATTCATAGATTTGAAAAAGGAAGAAAGTTTATATTGGGTGGAATTGAAATTTCTTATGAAAAAGGACTTATTGGTCATAGTGATGGAGATGTTTTAATCCATTCAATTTCTGATGCAATTCTTGGAGCACTTGGAAAACCAGATATTGGATATTATTTCCCAGATAGAGTTCAGAAAATAAAAGGGATTGATAGTAAAAAGATTCTTGAAAAAGTTTTGGAATTTTTAAAAGAAGAAGGATATAAGATAGTTAATATTGATAATGTAATTATTTGTGAGAAACCAAAAATTTTACCATATACTGATAAAATAAAAGCAAATCTATCAGATATAATTGGAATAGAAAAAGAGAAAATTGGAATTAAAGGAAAAACAACAGAAGGATTAGATAAAGGGAATTACTGTGCTTGCCTTTCAACTGTTTTAATTTCTAAAAAATAAGTTTCAAAGCAGCAATAACTGTAAGAATTTGGACTAAATTGTTAAATATTTTTTGAGATATTTTTTTTAAGAAGAAAATGCCAAGCAAAGCACCAACAGTTATTCCAGGGATTAGTAAAAAATTGAGTTTTAAAGAATATATATTTATTAAACCGAGATTAACAGAAAAAGGGACTTTAAACCAGTTTAAAATAAAAAAATACCAAGCACCTGTTCCAACAAATTCTGTTTTTGGTAATTTCATAGAAAGTAAATAAATAATTAAAATAGGACCTGCTGCATTTGCCATCATAGTTGTTATTCCAGCAAAAAGCCCAATAAAAATAGCGAAATAAAATTTTTCAGGTACCTTTATCTCTTTTTTATTCCAGTACCAGTTTAAAAGAAGAATTGTCAAAATAATAATTCCAATAAATTTACTTAACTGAATATCATTTATTTTACCCATTAAAAAATAACCAATAATTATTCCAGATGTAGCAAAAGGTAAAAGACGAATAACATATTTCCATACTGCCTTTCTTCTATAATAGACTACTGCAAAAATATCACCAATTATAAGCATAGGTAAAATTAAACCAGTAGATGGTTTTGCAGGTAAAATTATTGCTGTTAAAGGAATTGCAAGAATACCAATTCCTGGAATACCTGTCTTAGATAGACCTATTAAAAAACCATTTAATTGAAGTAAAAAAAATTTTAAAAAATTTAATTTGTAGATGTCCATATAAATTAAGAAATAAGGAACTTATTTGCTCTTTCTTTGATTTTGTTTCCATAAATATTTTTTAAGTTTTCCCATGAAAAATCTATTTCCCAGTCTTTACTTTTAATTTTAAATGAATTTTTAATGGTTTTGTCATTTATTACTTTATAATTTATATTTACTTTTTTCCCTTCTGGAATAAATATCTCAATATCTTTTTCATTTAAATTTTCAATAACTTTTTTGATAAGCATTTCCATATTTTCATCTAAAAACTCATTAAATTTTTCTTCAAATTTTTTCATTATTTTTTCTATTAGAATATTTTTATGTTTCATTATCTCTTTATTTGCTTCAATTTTATAGTTTATTATTTCTCTTTCAATTTCCAAATCAACCTTCTCTTTTTCTTTTTTTAATATCTCTTTAAATTCAGATTCTATCTTCTCTATCTCAATTTTAAGTCTTTTTTCAAATTCCTTTTTCCCTTCTTCAATAATATTTTGGCTTTTCTGTTTTGCCTCTTCCAATATTTTATTTATAAGTTTTTCTACCATTTTTATACCTTTATACCCATAAGTAAAAATATAGAAGCAACAAGTCCAAGTACTGCATATGTTTCAACAAGTGCTCCATAAATAAGTGCTTTCATACTTGCTTCTGGATGTTTAGAAGCAACTGATATTCCAGCAGAACATACCTTCCCCTGGTGAATTGCAGAAATAAATCCTGAAACTGTTATTGGTAAAGTTGATAATAGAATCTGTAACCCAATAGATGGAGAAATTGATAAAACCTTTCCACCAATTATCCCAATTTTCATCATTACAAGAAATCCAGTTAAAAACCCATAAATACCTTGAGTCCCTGGTAAAGCAACAAGTAAAAGCATAGTTCCAAACTTTTCAGGTTCTTCAGATAATACACCATTTGCTTCTCTTCCAACATATCCAACACCAATACTTGAACCAGCACCACATGAAAATATTGCAAGTGCAGTCCCTATTAAAGAATAAATCATTCCAATTTCCATATTTTACCTCCTTGTTTCTTTTAGTTTTTTTATAAGAATTGGAATTACTTCAAATAAATCTCCTACAACTCCAAGATTTGCAACTTTAAAGATTGGTGCATCAGGGTCTTTATTTATAGCAATTATATAGTCAGATGTTTGCATTCCAGCAAGGTGTTGAATTGCTCCAGAAATACCACATGCAATATATATTTTTGGTTTAACTGTTTTTCCTGTTTGTCCGACCTGATGAGGATATCCTATCCAGCCAGAATCAACAGCAGCACGAGAAGCACCTACTGCTGCATTGAGTAAATCAGCAAGTTCTTTAATTATATTAAAATTTTTACCTTCTTTTAAACCCCTTCCTCCAGAGACAATTATTTCTGCTTCTTGAAGGTCAACTACATTTTCTAATTTTTCTCTTCCACATATTTCAATTTTATCTCCTATTTCAAAATTAATTTTTTCTTCAATAATTTCACCTTTTGAATTTTCTTCATCATCTGCTTCTTCAAATATTTTAGGTCTTATTGTTGCCATCTGAGGTCTATGTTTTTCACATATAATTTTTGCCATTAAATTTCCACCAAATGTAGGTCTTGTCTGAATTAAAAGTCCTGTCTTTTCATCAATATCAACATCTGTACAGTCAGCAGTAAGTCCTGTTTTAACTTTAACAGATACAGCAGGAATAAAACTTCTCCCTATCATTGTTGCAGCAGTTATTACAATATTTGGTTTATATTTTTTTATTAAATAAGAAAGTGCATTTGCATATATCTCTTCTCTAAAATTACAAAAAATATCATCATCAATAAAGTAAATTTTTTCTGCTCCCTTTTTTATTAATGGTGTAAGTTTATCTTTTATATTTTTTCCAAAACAGACACCACAAATTTCTTCATTCAATTTTTCCTTCAGTTTTTTTGCAGCAGAAAGCATTTCATAAGAAACAGAAGCAACTTGACTATCTCTTGTTTCTACAAAAAACCATATCCCTTTATATTCATCCAAATTTATCTCTTTTTTCTTTTCAACTTCTTTAATTAGTGCATTCTGTGGGCAGGTTTTTATACATAATCCACATAAATTACATTTTTCATTTATTTCAATTTTATTTTCTTTTATTTCAATTGCTCCAAAAACACATTTTTCAATACATTTTCTACAAAGATTACATTTTTCATATATAACTTTTATGCCCATTTATAAAACTCCTAATTTTTTAAATTCATTTATAATTTCCTCTACAAGTTTTTCAGGTTCTCCCTCAATTTTCCTTCCCTCTTTTTTTATTGTTTGAGTCCAGACATCAATTACTTTTGTAGGAGAACCTTCCTGTCCAAATAAACTTTGGTCTCCTCCAAGCATTTCAGCATTCCAGATAGGTATTTCAATTTTTTTTGCTCTTAACATATTTTTTAAAGAAGGTATTCTTGGCTCATTAATTTCTTTAACAACATTTATTAAAACAGGCAATTTTGCTTTTATAATTTCATAATGGTCTTCCATTAACCTTTTACATTCAATTTTACCTTCTTTAATATCAATAATTTTACTCACATATGTTATATATGGTATTCCAAGATGTTCAGCAATTCCAGGTCCAACCTGTCCTGTACTTCCATCAAGCGTCTCTCTTCCACATATAATAATATCAAAATTTCCAATTTTTTTTATTCCAAGAGAAAGAGTATAAGAAGTTGCAAGGGTATCACTTCCAGCAAATTTTTTATCACTTAAAAGGACTCCATTATCAATTCCCATGCCTATCGCTTCTCTTATAGCACTTTCTGCTTGAGGCGGCCCCATTGAAATAACCCAAGTTTCTCCTCCAAATCTCTCCTTTAATCTTATTCCTTCTTCAATTGCATAAAGGTCATAAGGATTAATTATGCTTTTAACACCATCTCTTACAATCCTTTTTGTTTCAGGGTCTACCTTTACATCAATTCCTTCTGGTACCTGTTTAATACAGACAATTATTCTCATTTTTACTCCATTAAATTTTTTTATTTTACTACAAAATCAAAAAATTTTAAATACTGATTAATTTATTTTTAAAATATGATTCGTAAACCATATCACTTAATAATGCAACTTTTTCAATTATGTCCCATGATGTATAAGGTTTTTCTTTTTCCTTTTTTATACATTTAATAAAGTCCTCTGCAGGGCTTTTAACATCAATTTCTATATCTTCAATATTTTTTCTTTCTTTTTCTCCATAAAATTGGACATAACTCTTTTCAGAGAGAGAAATAAATATTAAATTATTTTTATTATCCCAAATATATAAGTTCTCTCTCCAATTTGGGTCATATCCCAAAATTCCAAAGTTACCAATTGCTCCTTCTTTAAATTTAACTATAAATGCAGAATTTATATCAACCTTTTCTTCTCTAAAATCAACAAATGCACATAGTTTTTCAGGGGTAAGGTCTGTTAGAAAAAATATTAAAGCAACAAAATGGCTTCCAGAATCTATTAGTTGCCCTTTTCCAGAAAGTTCTGGATTTAATCTCCATATTCTTTTATCTTTGCCTGTTTTGAATATTTCAAGGTATAATTGTGATAAAAAACCAGATAAAAAAATTATATTCCCAAACTTATCTTTAATAATTTTTTTTGCACCATTAAAAGTAGGATTATAATGTCTCTGATATGCAACAACAACTTTTTTACCTGTTTTTTCCATTATCTCTCTTATCTTAATTGCTTCATCATAAGTAACTACTGCTGGTTTTTCAACAAGAACATCAATTCCTTTTTCAAGAGCAATTCTTATTTGAGAAAAATGGAATGTATGGGGACTGCATATAACAACTCCATCAAGTTTCTCCTTTTCTATCATCTCTTCTTCATCTTTATAGACATTTAATTTTTTACCATAACTTTCTTCAAACCTTTTTAAATTTTCTTCATTCGGTTCAATCGCTGAAACAATTTTAACATCAGGGATATTCTTTAGATGATTTAAATGTCTATGAGAAATATCTCCACAGCCAATAAATCCAATTTTTATCATTTTCCCCTCCTAGTTAAATTTGGTTAAAAATATATTATTATATAAATTAGTTTCTTTGAAAATTAAATTTTTTAAAAACAAGGGAGAGGAAAACAACATCTTGACCCCTTTTAAATTTAATCTATATATAGTCATCCACAGAATTAATTGGTGACTGG
>JAMWCO010000109.1 GCA_023818785.1 Candidatus Omnitrophota bacterium | reverse complement strand
CAGGTAAATTATTTTGTAAAGCATAAGTCAATTCAACATATCCAATAGCACCTGGTATCTGTCTAACAAGTCCTGAAACACCTTCATTACCTTTACCACCAAGACCAATTGGCCAGTTTACACTTGTTCCTCTACCAACTTTTTTTCTCCATTGGTTACTAATCTTTGATAAATAATCAGTAAAGACAAAAGTAGTTCCACTTCCGTCTGACCTTCTAACTACTGTAATATTCATATTTGGCAAATTTTTATTTTGATTTACTTTTCTGATTTTTTCATCATTCCACTTTGTTATTTTACCAAGAAAAATATCTCCAATAATCTCAGGTGTAAATTTAAGGTCTTGTATATCAAGATTGTATGTTATTACATCTGCTCCTAAACAAATTGGTATATGAAAAATTTCATCATCAAATTCTTTTAACTGCTCATCTGTTAGAAAAGCATCACTACCTGCAAAATCAACTGTTTTTGATTTTAATTGTCTTATTCCACCACCAGAACCAATTGATTGATAATTTACCTTTACTCCATAAGTTTTATAATACTCATCAAACATTTTTGAATATAGAGGAAAAGGGAAAGTAGCACCTGCTCCTGTAATCTCTGTTTCAGCATAAAGATTTGTAAAAATTAACCATATTATACTTATGGATAATAAAATTTTTTTAATCATCTTTTACCTCCCTTTTAAAATTTTATTAAATAATCAATTTGTAATGTATTTCTTTTGTCAGTCCTTGGACTTAATGGTTGACCAATGAAGTAGGTTATTCCAAAAGAAGAATATTTACTTACTTGATACCCAAAACTAATTTTATGACCTTTCAAAGATGTACCTCCACCATTTATATCAGAATCACTTAAGATAGATAAAGTTGCATCTGCTTCTATCTTTCTATAATTATACTCAAACTGCCAATCATTTTTATCTTTTAACTTCCCAATAGAAAACCCAAATAAATAAGCAGTATCATCATCAACATTACTTTCAATATTCTTTATATAATCTCCATATATTTTAACAGATTTGTTAGCAATTTCAAATGGTGTGAGTTCAAACAAAATATCAAATGGCTTATATTCATATTGAAACTTAGAATCAATTAAAGTATTTCCTTTTGGTTTGTAATTTGGGCTGATATCTTCTAATTTTTTACCAAGCAAATTGTCTGTTATGTATAATCCAGAAGCAATTTTAAAATCTTTATCTGCAATTTTCCATTTATATCCTATTTGAATTCCATATAGCATTGGGTCATCTTTTAAATCTTTAAGTTCATCTAATGGGAAAATACCAAAATTTGTAAAAAATCCTTTACTATTTTCATATGTAAATGCAATACCTTCTGGATTTACATCTGTATCCCATATATCCGTTGAATAAAAAGGGTTCTCTATTTTCCCTCCAATTATATTAAAATCTCCTATTTTATGTTTAAAATAAGCCCTATCAAGGTAGAATCCTTTTTGATTAAAGGCATCTTGAAATGTTTGATTTGTGGATGTTTGCTCACCTGTTCCTGTTGCTAATCTAAAACCAATTTCTGTATTTTCAAAAATATCTGTTTTAAATCCCCATCTTGCTCTAATTCTTGCTCTACTCCTATCAGGGTCTGAACTTACTTTTATATCATCATATTGATACCTAATTCTTAAATCCCCTGAAAACTTACTATCTTTTAAAAAACTGTATTTCTCTTTTTTCTTTTCCTTCTTAACCTCTCCTTTTATCTCATTTGCTTCTTCTTTTGTTAATACACCCTTTTTAATAAGTTTTTCTAAAAGTATATCCATTTCTCCGGCAAATAAAAATGAAAAACTTAATAATGATGAAAAGATAATAATTCTAAATTCCCACATTTTCCCTCCTTTTTTAAATTTTTCTACCCTCATATTTCACCACATCCTTATTTATCATTTTTAAAATAAAGATACTGGGGAATAATTAAAAAAAATTAAAAATTTTGTTAAAATTTGGTTAAATTTATTTGGAACTAATGAGGTAGGTATATTGTAAATTTAGTACCTTTATTTAATTCACTTTCAACCTCTATTTTCCCATTATGTAATTCAATAATATTTTTTACAATTGAAAGTCCAAGGCCTGTACCAGTTTTTGGTGTTTTCTTACCAACATAAAACTTATCAAATACTTTTGGTAAATCCTCTTTTGATATTCCTATCCCTGTATCTATAACTTCAATGATTACATATTTCCCTTTTTTATATAAATTAATTTCTACTTTCCCTTTTTCTGTAAATTTAATAGCATTATCAACAAGATTTATAATTGCCTGTTCCAATCTAAACTTATCTCCTTTGAAAAATTGAGAATCTGGAAGATTCAAAAGTAGTTGAATATTTTTTTCTTCTGCTTTTTTCTTATATAACTCAAAAACACTTTTTATAACTTCACTTATATTAAAATCTTCAATATCTATCTTCTTTAATTCTAAACTGGATAAAGCAATTATATTTTCTACTATTTTTATCAACCTTTCTGTTTGATTTTTTATAATATAGAGGTAATTTTTAATTTCAGAATTTTTAACCTCTTCTTCCATTGTTTCAATATATCCTTTTATAATTGTTAAAGGCGTTTTTAACTCATGAGATATATTGGTTATAAATTCTTTCCTAATCTTTTCAATTTCTCTAAAAACAGTTATATCAACTAAAAATAATAAAATTATTTTTTCTTTTTCAAGATATTTTGTTTTCAAAAAGAACCATTTTCCATCTATTTCAATTTCCTTTTCAAAATTATTTTTAAAATTAATTGTCTTTTCAATAATTTCATTGATTTCAAAATTTCCAATTACCTCCCAATAATATTTATTTTCAGCAGAAGATTTCAAAAATTTTTTAAAACAACTATTATAGGTTAGAAGTTTCCCTTCTAAATTGATAAAACCAATAGGTTCTTCTATTTTTTCAATTATATTAAAGATTTCGTTTTCTCTTCTTTTTATTTCTGAAAATAGAAATAATTTTTCACTTATGATGTTTAAATTATTTACAAGTTCTGTCAATCCTTTCTGCTTTAAACTCAATAACCTTACTCTCTTTTCCTCTTTGCCCAAATCTTTTATAAAACTATCTATTACTGAAATTTCTTTTAGTTGTAAAAATAAAAAAGGCAAAAAAATAAGGAGTAAAATTAAATAAGTTTTAAAAAATAAAACTGAAAAATTTACTTTAAAATAAGAAATAAATTTTTGAATATAACTTAATTCTAAAGATGTTCTTATAACAATACCTTTTTCTCTAAAAAAAATGGCATAATAAAACATATATTTATCTAAAGTAGGACTAAGTCTTACACATCTACCCTCACCTTTCTCAATAGAGTCAATGATTTCAGGCCTGTTTTTATGATTTTCCATATTTATAGGGTTTACTCTTGAATCATTTATTACAACACCATCTGTTTTTATTAAAGTAATCCTTATACCAGTATATCTATCAATTTTTTTTAATTCATCATCAAGATTAAAATTTCTTTTCCCAAAATTATTTTGAATTTCATTAAAAATTTTATAGATAAGTTGTTTATGTTTTTCTTCAATGTTTAAAAAATAAATTTTTTTAAAAGTTTGTAAAGAAAAGATAAAAAATATTATAAAGAATAATCCCGAAAAAATAGCAAATCTTATAAAAATTTTATAAAATAAATATTTTCTCATTCTTCTATCTTATAACCAACCCCTCTGACATTGACTATGAATTTCCCACCTTCTTTTAATTTTTCCCTTAAATTCTTAATATGTACATCCACTGTTCTATCAATAACTGCCTTTTCTCCTTGCCACAATTCTTCAAGAATCTTCTCTCTACTAAATACCCATCCCTTTTTACTTAAGAGTATTTTAAGAATATTAAATTCTGTTGTGGTCAAATTAATTTTTTCTCCTTTTACATAAACTTCATATTTATCTAAATCAACTTTAACAATATTACCAATTTCTAAAATATTGACTTTGACTTCATATCTTCTTAAAACTGCTTTAACCCTTGCAATAACTTCTTTTATTGAAAATGGCTTTGTTATATAATCATCTGCTCCAAGTTCAAGACCTAAAATTTTATCTACTTCTTCTCCTTTGGCTGTAAGAATAATTGTAGGAATATTTGAATATTTAATTTCCTTCTTTAAATATTTACAAATTTCAAGACCATCTATATCTGGGAGCATTAAATCAAGAATTATAAGGTTTGGTATATCATTTTTTAAATAATTCAAAAAATCTTTTCCATTTTGAAACTCTTTTACATTAAAACCTGATTTTTTTAAATGTAAACTAATTAAATTAAGTATATCCTTTTCGTCTTCAACTATTGCTATTAACATTTATAGGTATTTCAAATATTCAAAACAGGAAATACTTGCCTTTGCTCCTTCTCCACAAGCAACAATTATTTGTTTAGCAAATACATTAGTGACATCTCCTGCAGCAAAAATTCCTGGATATGATGTTTTATTTTTACAATCAACTATTATTTCTCCATATTCATTTTTTTCTACAAAATCAATTATTTCAGAATTTGGAATAGAACCAATCTCAACAAAAATTCCATTAACTTTAATATCAATAATCTCATCATTTCTTCTTAACTTCACTCCATTTACAAACTTATCTCCATAGATTTCCATAATTTTACTATTTACAAATATTTCCACTTTCTTAATTTCTTTCACTTTCTCAACGACAAATTTATCTCCTGTTAACTCACTTTTAACTTCTATTAAATAGATTTTATCTGCAATCCTTGAAAGTTGTAAGACAGCATCAAGACCCGCATTCCCTCCACCAACTACAGCAACTATTTTATCCTTAAATAATGGAGCATCACAAGTAGCACAATAAGTTATTCCTCTATTTCTAAACTCATTCTCTCCTTTAATCCCGAGTTCTCTTGGTTTTCTTCCTGTTGCGATTATAACTGTTTTTGCCAAATACTCATTTTTTGTAGTAACTAACCTAAAACTTCTTCCATCTTTTAAAATTTTTATTACTGCTTCATTTTCTCTTATTTCTACATTGAATTCTTTAATATGTTCTTTAAATTTTTCAGCAAGTTCAACACCAGTAATAAACTGATAACCAATATAATTTTCAATATCCCAACTATAGAGTGTCTGTCCACCAATATCTTTTGTTATTATAATGAAATCAATCTTTTTTCTTGCTGCATATATACCACTTGTCAAACCAGCAGGACCAGCACCAATAATTATAAGTTCATAAGTTCTCATATTCCAAGAATTTCTTTTATTCTTTCTTTATCAAAACCTACAATTATTTCTCCTTCAATATCAATAACAGGTACTCCTATCTGCCCACTTTTCTTTATCATCTCTTCAAGTTTTTCTCTATTTTCACCAACATCATAGTCAATAAAATCAATATTGTTGTTCTTTAAAAATTCTTTTGCCAATCTACAATAAGGACATGTTTTTGTTGAATATATAATTACTTTTTTATTCATTTTTCCACTCCTATTTTTTTATAT
>JAMWCO010000001.1 GCA_023818785.1 Candidatus Omnitrophota bacterium | reverse complement strand
CAGATCAGTTAAAAGCAATAGAAGAGGTTAAAAAGGATATGATGAGCGAAAAAATTATGGATAGAATTGTCTGTGGTGACTCTGGATATGGAAAAACAGAAGTAGCGATGAGAGCAGCATTTAAAGCAGTTTTAAGTGGGAAACAGGTAATTATTCTTGTTCCAACAACAGTTCTTGCTTTACAACATTATTTAACATTTAAAGAAAGATTTTCAAAATTTCCTGTTAATATTGAGATGCTTTCAAGACTTATTTCTGAAAGAAGAGAAAAAGAAATAATTGAGAAACTTAAAAATGGTAATATTGATATAATTATAGGAACACACCGACTTTTACAGGATGATGTTGAATTTAAAAATCCAGGACTTTTAATCATTGATGAAGAACAAAGGTTTGGTGTATTACAGAAAGAAAAAATTAGAACAATTTTTAGGAATATAGATACTTTAACTTTAACAGCAACACCAATTCCAAGAACTTTAAGTATGGCATTAAGAGGGCTAAGGGATATTTCTTTGATAGAAACACCACCAGAGGGAAGATTATCAGTTATTACTTATGTGGGTAAATATGATGAGAGTGTTGTAAGGGAGGCAATTTTAAAAGAACTTGATAGAAATGGCCAGGTATTTTATCTTCATAATTATATTTTTGATATTCATAAGGTTAAAGAAAAAATTAAAAAGATTGTTCCTTTTGCAAAAATTGATTTTGCACATGGAAAAATGAAACCAGAAGAGATAGCAAGTGTAATGGAAAGATTTTCTGAAGGGAAAATAGATGTTTTAATTGCAACTACAATAGTAGAAAATGGACTTGATATACCAAATGCAAATACTTTAATAGTTGATAATGCTTTAAAATATGGACTTGCTGATTTATATCAATTAAGAGGAAGGGTTGGAAGGGGGAAATGGCGTGCCTATACTTACTTTTTATATCCACAACATATTCCATTAAGTGAAAAAGCAAAAGAAAGATTAAAAGCGATTCAGGAATTTAATAATCCAGGTAGTGGTTATAAGATTGCTTTAAAAGACCTTGAAATAAGAGGAGCAGGGAATATACTTGGTAAACAGCAACATGGATTTATTGATATGGTTGGATTTAATCTTTATTGTCAATTCTGGAAAGAAGCAATGGAAGAGGTTAAAGGAGAAAAAATTGAAGAAGAACTAAAAGAAGTAAAGATAAAAGTTTCTGATGATTATGTAAAATCTGATGGATTAAAGTTTTATATAT
Organism: Candidatus Omnitrophota bacterium; assembly: GCA_023818785.1. Lineage (GTDB taxonomy): Bacteria > Ratteibacteria > UBA8468 > B48-G9 > JAFGKM01 > JAMWDI01. Next base: position 25,422 of record JAMWCO010000001.1, on the reverse strand, counting down.
ACAGAGAGATATCAAAAATTAGAAATAAAAAAGATGCAGAAAACTTAATAAATGACCTTATTGACAAATTTGGCTATATCCCAGAAGACCTAAAAACCCAAATTCTCTCCTTATAAAAATCTTACCGAACCGGGTTCGGAGGGATTTGTTTGATGTAAATATTTAAAGTATAATTTCAAGTTATGGAAAGAATAGTTTTTGGACCTGTTCCTTCAAGAAGATTTGGGAAAAGTTTGGGAATAAATAATATTATTCAACCTAAAAAATGTAGTTATTCCTGTATTTACTGTCAGATTGGTAAAACTGAATATTATGAAATTGAGAGAAAAGAATTTTATAAACCAGAAGAGATAAAAAGGCAGGTAAGAAAAATTATTGAAAGTTTAAAGGATAAGGAAATTGATTATATAAGTTTTGTTTCTGATGGAGAACCAACAATTGATATAAATCTTGGGAAAGAGATAGAGATATTAAAAGAATTTGGAATAAAAATTGCTGTTATTACAAACTCTTCTTTAATATGGAGAAATGATGTAAGAGATGATTTAAAAAAAGCAGATTCTGTTTCTTTAAAAATAGATACTGTAACTGAAGAGACATGGAGAAAGATAAACAGACCTTATAAAAAAATTAAACTTCAACAAATTCTCGAAGGAATTGAGATATTTTCCAATGAATTTAAAGGCGAATTATTAACAGAGACACTTTTTATTAAAAATATAAATGATTGTGAAAAAGAGATAGAAAAAATAGGAGATTTTTTGAAAAAGATAAAACCAACTATTGCCTATATTGGTTATCCGACAAGACCACCAACTGAAAAATGGGTAGAAATTCCAGAAAAAGAAAAAATTGATTTTGCATATATTATTTTTAAGAATAAAGGTATAAATGTAAAAATTATTGAAAAGAAAGGAGAAGAATTTGGTTTTACAGGTAATTTAATTGAAGATATTTTAAGTATTATTTCTGTTCATCCTATGAGCCAAAAAGAGATGGAAAAATTTTTGAAAGATAATGGGGGTTCTTTAGATTTATTGAAGGATTTGATAGATAGAGGCGAAATTGTTGAAGTTGAATATATAGGAGAAAAATATTATAGAAGGATTAAATAAATGGAAGGGTTTGATGTGATTATAATTGGTGCTGGACCTTCTGGTTGTTTTTCTGGAATTTTTACATCTGAAAGATGTAAAAAAGTTGTAATAATTGAGAAAAATAATCAAATATGTAAAAAATTGCTTTTAACAGGAAAAGGAAAATGTAATTTAACAAATATGAATGAAATTAATAATGATTATTTATCAAAATATAGAAATGGTAAGTTTTTAATAAATGTTTTTCATCAATTTTCAAATAGAGACCTTTTTGAATTTTTTGAAAATAATGGTCTTAAACTAAAAATAGATACAGGAAAAAGAGTATATCCAGAAAGTGAAAATGGAGAAGATGTTGTAAAAACAGTAAAAAAGATTCTTGATAGGAATAAAGTTAAAGTTTTTTTAAAAGAGAGAGTAATTGATATTGAAAAGTTAAAAAATGGATTTAAGGTTATAACTGATAAAAGAATTTTTAAATGTGCAAAAGTTATTATAGCAACTGGTGGTAAAAGTTTTCCAGAAACTGGTTCACAAGGAGATGGTTTTGTTTGGGCTAAAAAATTTGGACATAAGATAATAAACCCTGTTCCTGCATTATGTGGAATTGAAATAAAAGAAAATTTTATAAAGAAATGGCAAGGAATAAATTTAAAGAATGTAAAAGTAATTTCATATTTAAATGATAAAAAAATAGGAGAGGAATTTGGAGAGGTTTTATTTACTCATTATGGAGTTAGTGGACCTGCGATTTTAAATTTGAGCGGAAATATCTCTGAAAATTATGGTAAAGGAGAAATAAAAATTATAATAAATTTTAAACCTGCTTTAAATGAAGAAATACTTGATAATAGATTGCAGAGAGAGATAAATCAAAACCCAAATAAAATATTAAAAAATCTTTTTAAAAATTTAATTCCTTCTGGTCTAATTGATGAATTTTTAGAAATTTCAGGTGTAGATTCAGAAAAAAAAGCAAATCAAATAACAAAAAAAGAAAGAAAAATACTTGCTGAAAGCCTTTTAAATTTTTCACTTATAGTTAAAAAGCCAAGACCTTTTTATGAAAGTATGGTTACAAGAGGTGGTGTATGTGTTGATGAAATAAGTCCAAAGACAATGGAATCTAAAATTTTAAAAAATCTTTATTTTGCTGGAGAAGTAATAGATATTGATGGAAAAACAGGTGGATATAATTTGCAGGCATACTTTTCAACTGGTTATGTTTCAGGAATTAATATTTAAATTTTATTTTTTAAATTTGACATTTCTATTGCTGAAAGTGCTGCTTGCCATCCTTTATTTCCTGCTTTTGTTCCTGCTCTTTCTATTGCCTGGTCTATACTATCTGCAGTAATTATCCCAAAAGTTATAGGTATTTTCCCTAAAAAGTTTGCCTGAGAAATACCCCTTGTTATTTGACTTGCAACATATTCAAAATGTGGTGTATCTCCTCTTATTATTGCTCCAAGACAAATTATTGCATCGTATTGATTCTTTTCTTGCAATTTTCCAAGGACATAAACCATTTCAACTGCTCCTGGAACCCAAATAATTTCTATATTCTCATCATCTGCATTATGTCTTTTTAAACAATCAATTGCTCCATCAAGCAACCTTTTTGAAATAAATTCATTAAATCTACTTACAATTATTCCAAATTTTTTACCTTTTGCATCAAAGTATCCTTCAATTATTTTCATTTTCCCCCCTTTTTTATTTTTCAAGATTTTTCTTACTTCTTGTTATTTGATATTCTAAATTTGATTTTCTTTTCTCAATTATAGAAAGAAAGATTTCTACATCCTCTTCAACTTCATAAGGAGAGTTAAACCCAATTGTTATCATATCAATATCTCTAATAGTATTTACAACAAAATTAAGTCCAACAAAAGGACTAATTCTTCCAGAAGCAAATGGTTTTATTATCATAACTGGTTTTTTTGCTTCATTAATAATTTTATAAATCCATTCAACTTCTATATTGCATAAAAATCCTATAGGATTATAAATTTGTATATATGTTTCTACATCAAGATTTGTATTATCTGCATAAATAATTGTTTCAGGAACATGAGTTGAAAGTCCAGGTATCATTTCATATTCTCTTATTTTTTCAAGCCATACTTCAATCCCTTTTAAATTTTTCTCTCTTTTGTTAACATAAGTATCTGTAACAGATGTATGGGGCATACATATCTTTGCTCCCTTTTCTTTTGCCCAATCAATTTCCTCTATTTTCCAGGGTGTACAGATATATATTAATTCTTCTCCAAACTTTTCTTTTACTTTATCAATACATTTTGATAAGAGTTCATTAGGTGGTCCCATTACAGCATTTATTCCATTTTTCATACAGGTACATAAAATATCAATAATCTTTTTTTCTTCCATAATTTGTTTTATCATTCTATCCTTTGAAGATGTTTGATGTGAATAACCTAAAATCCAGTTTGTCCCACATATAAGACGGGAAACATAAATTCCACCAACATTTGTTTTTGGTATTTTATTCATTTTCCATTTCTATAAGATGACCAAGTTTTTCTTTTTTTGTTTTTAAATAATTCTTAGTATAAAAATTTGGTTCTATTTCTATTGGAATCCTATCTATAATTTCAATACCATATCCTTCAAGTCCTATAATTTTTCTTGGGTTATTTGTTAAAAGTCTTATTCTTGTTAAACCAAGGTCAACAAGAATCTGTGCTCCAATTCCATAATCTCTTAAATCTGGTGGAAATCCAAGTTTTATATTTGCTTCAACTGTATCAAGTTTTTCTTCATCTTGAAGTTTATAAGCCATTATTTTATTTGCAAGTCCAATCCCTCTCCCTTCTTGAGGTAAATAAACAAGAACACCTCTACCTTCTTTTTCAATCATTTGGAGTGCTTTATGTAGTTGTTTGCCACAATCACATCTCTTTGACTGAAAAATATCTCCTGTTATACACTTAGAATGTACTCTTACAAGTATACTATCTTTTTCATCTTTAAGAGTTAAATCTCCTTTTACAACTGCTATATGATAATTTTTTTCTATTTTGTCTCTATAAAGAATTAACTTAAAATCTCCAAATTCAGTTGGTAAAAATGTTTCAACTATTCTTTCAATAAGTTTTTCTCTTTTTCTTCTATATTCAATCAAGTCCTTTATTGTTACAATTTTTAATTTATGTTTTTTAGCAAATTCAATCAAATCAGGTAATCTTGCCATACTTCCATCTTCTTTCATAATTTCACATAATACTCCTGAAGGATAAAGTCCTGCAATTTTCGCAAGGTCAACAGCCGCTTCAGTATGACCCGCCCTTACAAGAACTCCACCTTCTTTTGCTTTTATTGGGAAAATATGGCCTGGTCTTGCTAAATCTTGGGGTTTTGTATTTTTATCTATTAAAAGTTTGATTGTGAATGCTCTATCATATGCAGAAATTCCAGTCGTTACTCCATAAGCAGCATCAACACTTACTGTAAAATCAGTTTTGTGGATAGCAGTATTATCTGAAACCATTGGAGGCAAATTAAGTTCTTTTATTCTATCCGGAAGTAATGCAACACATATAAGTCCCCTTGCTTCTTTTGCCATAAAATTTATTATTTTTGGAGTAATCTTTTCAGATGCAACAATAATATCACCCTCATTTTCTCTATTTTCATCATCAACAACTATAACAGGTATTCCATTTCTTATATCTTCAATTACTTCATCTATTTGACTGAAAATTTTGCTTTCCATTTTTTACTATTTTCTAACAACTTTTCCACAACTTTTTCAAATAAATTATATCACTTTTAAATTAAAAAACAAAACTTGTTAAAATTATTTTTGACTTTATTTTGAATTTATGATATTTTCTATTTTTAATTGAAAACTTAAAAAGGAAAGGGATGATTACAGAAGAAATAGAAAAACTTATTATTCTTCAAAAAATTGATGAGGAAATATTTGAAAAAGAGGGAGAAATAAATTCATTTCCTGAAAAAGAAAAAAGATTTAATAGAGAAATAGAAGATATAGAAAAAAAGATAAAAGAAGCAAAGGATGACCTTAAAAAAATACAACTTGATAGAAAAGAGAAAGAACTTGAAATTAGAAGTTATGAAGAAGAAAAAAATAATTTAGATAAAAAACTTGGCACTGTTAAAACAAATAAAGAATATGAAGCCCTCCTAATTGAAATAGCAAATATAAAGAAAAAAATTTCAGATATAGAGGAAGAAGTTTTAATATTAATGGAGAAAGAAGAAGAAATTATAAAAAAAGAAAAGATTTTAGAAGAAGAGTTAAAGAAAATAAAAGAACATATCTTTAAAAAAATAGAAGAAGAAAAAAAGAAAATAGAGAATTTAAAAAAAGAATTAGAGATAAAGAAGAAAGAGAGAGAAGAACTTGTAAAAGAAATTGACTTTAAAGCATACAATTTATATGAAAAAATAAGAAAAAATAAAAAGGATAATATAGCAATAGTAAAGATAGAAAATGGAATATGTAGTGGATGTTTTATGTCTCTTCCTACATATATAGTTGAAAGAGTGAAAAAGAAAAAAGAAATAGTCCAGTGTGAAAATTGTAGTAGAATTTTATATTAATGGATAAGATAGAGATTTACATTGATGGTACTTCAAAAGGGAATCCAGGTAAAAGTTCATATGGGATAGTTGTCTTTAAAAATGGGAAAATATATAAAAAGTTAGGAAACCAAATTGGTATTACAACAAATAATGTCGCAGAATATATTTCTCTAATTTGTGCTTTAATAGAATGTCTAAATTTCAAAACAGATGAAGTTGAGGTTAAAAGTGATAGTTTACTTCTTGTCAAACAAATCAATGGTGAATATAAAGTTAAGGATGAGGAGTTAAAGATTTTACATTTTATTTCAAAATATTTACTATCAAGGTATAACAATATTAAGATTAAATATATAAAAAGAGAAGAAAATAAAATTGCTGATAAGATTGCTAATTTGTTCCTTGAAAAGAAAAATGAGTTATTTTGAAGGAGTGGATGGGTGTCTGCCTACCATATATTTTGATAGGAGGAAAGTCCGGACTCCACCAGGGAGGGTGGTTCCTAACAGGAACAGGTAGTAATACCTGGAAAGTGCCACAGAAAATACACAATCCACCATAAGCCATGGTGGATGAAGGTGAAAAGGCGAGGTAAGAGCTCACCGTCTACCTGGCGACAGGTAGAGCAAGGCAAACCCCACCTGGAGCAAGGTCAAGTAGAACCAATGGGTTTCCTGGCCCAAATGGTTCGGGTAGACCGCATGAGTCAGAAGGCAACTTCTGACCAAGATGAATAGGCACCTAAAAACAGAATCCGGCTTACAATCCACTCCTTCATTTTTTATTTTAAAAGGGGTTAGTATGAATGAGAAATGGATTGAAAATGGTATTAGACAACTTGAAGAAGAATTTGGGAAAGAAAAAGTTAATAAAGCAATTGAATATCTTAAAAATTTTGAAGTAGAAATTCCAAGTTGGGTTTTTGGAAATTTTGGTGGAGGAAGATTTGGAAATTATACGCCACCTGGTGCTGCAAGAAATATTTATGAAAAGATAGATGATGCTTCATTTGTTCATAAACTTACAGGTTGTACTCCAAGAATAGCAACTCATGTTTTATGGGATTTTTCAAAAGATGGAATAGAACCAGATTATAAAATTGTTGAAAAGGTTTATCAGTATTGTAAAGAAAAAAGGATATCTCTTGGAGCAATAAATCCAACATATTTTCTCACAGGTTCTTATAGAGGAAGTTTTACCTCTCCTATTAAAGAAATAAGAAAAAGATATATAGAGCAGACAATATTTGGTGGTCAGATTGCAAAAAAATTTGGGAACAACCTTTTAACATTATGGTTTCCAGATGGTTCTTTATATCCTGGACAAATTGACTTAAAAGAAAATTATGAAAATATGAAGGAATCTCTGATAGAAAGTTATAAAAAAATTTCTAAAGATGTGAGGATTTTAATTGAATATAAACTATTTGAACCTGGAACATACAGTACAACAATTCCTGATTGGGGTACTTCTTATATACTTTCAAAATCTCTTGGTGAAAATGTAGGTGTTTTAATTGATATTGGACATCATCCTCATGGAATAAATATAGAACAGATTGTTGCTATTTTAATTTCTGAAAATATGCCAGGTGGATTCCATTTTAATACAAGGTATGCTGCTGATGATGACCATTCAGTTGAACCAAATTTACAAATGGCAAGGATATTTTATGAACTTGTTAAAGGAGATGTTATATGTAATAAAGATAAAAAGAAGAATTGGGCATATATGATTGACCAGGCATGTGGAAGAGAAAATAGGTTTCATGCAATTTTACATTCAATTAATTCTTTACAAATTTCTCTTGCACGCTCTGTACTTGTTGATATAGAAAAAATAAAAAAATTGCAAAGAGAAGATGAGATAATTCTTGCGAATAGATTCTTTAATAATGCTATTTCTTTATGCGATACAAGACCAATTGTTTATAAAGCACTTCTTGAAAAAGGACTACATTACGACCCTATAAAAGCATATATTGAAAGTGGATATCAAAAGATAATAGAAGAAAAAAGAAAATAACAAACTAACCCTTTTATAAATATTTTCTAACTTATTGACTTATCTATATTATCTCTTATTTTTTCCTTTTAATTTGTAGTGAAGAAATAAAACAGAAAGTTTTACAGAGATTTTGGTTTTTAAGAACTTTAGTAAAAATTTGTTCAAAATTAGTAAGTTGTGAAAATTAAAAAATCTAAAAAGATTGATACTCAAAGAGTTTAAAATTATTGGCAATTTGACTTGACAAAATAAAAAAAAGGATATTTAATTTATAAAAAAGGTATAAAATGGTATATTTTGGTGAATATAGGAGTAAAATTGATAAACAAGGGAGAATTGTAATCCCTTCTAAGTTGAGGCAGTTGATAAAAAAAGAAGGAGATATTATTTACATAACAAAAGGGATTGAAAAATGTCTTTTTATTTTTACAGAGAAGACTTTTGAAGAGCAATGTGAAAAAATTAATGAACTCTCCTTTACAAAAGGTAATCCAAGGATATTTACGCGACTATTCTATTCTGGTTCTTTCAAAGGCAAGATTGACAAACAAGGAAGAGTTTTAATACCTTTACAACTCATTGAGTATGCTGGAATAAAAGAGAATATTGTTATATCTGGTGCTGGTAAAAGGATAGAGGTATGGGATGAATTAGAATGGGAAAATTTTTATAATAAATATTTTCCATACTATGGAGAAATCTCAGAAAAAATTCTTGAATGAAGAACATTTTCCAGTTTTAAAAGATGAAGTATTGAAATGGATAAATTTAAAAGAAAATGGAATATATGTAGATTGTACAACAGGAACTGGTGGACATAGTAAGTATTTACTTTCTTCTGGGAAAAATATATTTTTGATATGCATTGATAAAGATGAAAAGATGATAGAGATTGCGAGAGAAAATTTAAAGTATTTTAGAAATTTTAAGTTAATTAAAGGTGGTTTTGAAAACTTAGAAGAAATTTTAAAAAAAGAAGATATAAAAGAGATTGATGGTCTTCTTTTTGATTTAGGTTTTTCAAAATTACATATAAAAGATGGTGAAAGGGGTTTCAGTTTTCAGATAGATGGTTATCTTGATATGAGATATGATAGAAATTCAAATTTAAAGGCATATGATATTTTAAATTCTTGGCATAGGAATGATTTGATTTATATATTTAAAAATTATGGAGAGATTAAAAATTGTGAGAAAATAGTTGATAAAATTATAGAAAGGAGAAAAAAGAAAAAGTTTGAGACCACAAAAGAATTTGCTGATTTTATATCTGATAATTTTAGAGAAAGGAAAAAAATACATCCTGCAACAAGATTTTTTCTTGCATTGAGAATTGCAGTTAATGATGAACTTAATTGTCTGAAAAAAGGTCTTGAAAAATCATTAAATTTTATTAAAAAAGAAGGAAGAATCCTTGTTATAAGTTTTAATTCACTCGAAGATAGGATTGTTAAGAAATTTTTCAAAGAAAGAGAAGAGATTAGAGTTCTTACAAAAAAACCAATTACTCCTACAATAGAAGAAATAAAAGAGAATCCTTTAAGTAGAAGTGCAAAATTAAGGGTTGGAGAAAGAAAATGAGAAAAAATAAAGCAAAATTGAGGAACTTTTTCTTTATTTCTATAACTGGTTGTTATCTTATTATTTATGTACTTTTATATTTAAAGATTCTATATATTGGTTATAAGACTGAAAAATTGAAAGAAGAATATGAAATGTTAAATATGCTGAATAAAAGTTATAATCTTGAATTTATTAAACTTATTACACCTGAAAATTTAAAAAAGATAGCAAAAGAGAAAAATATTGAACTTTGTATTCCTCAAAATTGGAATTTTATAGAAATAAGGAAAGAGGATGAAAAGAGTATTAAAGAGACCGAAGTTCTTGAAGCAGGAACAAAGTAATATTTTTGAGATAAGATTAAAATATACAAAATTTATTTTTTTTATTATTTTCTTTATTATATTTTCACGCCTTTTTTATTTACAAATAATAAATCAATTTCAATATGTAAAGATAGGATGGAAAACAGGATATAGTAAAATAAAAGTTCCTGCTGAAAGAGGAAAAATTTTTGATAGGAATGGTAAACTACTTGCTTTTGATATACCTTCTTGTAACCTTTATTTTGATACATGGATGATAAAGTACCTACAAAAAGAAAATCCTTATTATCTACAAGAGTTTAAAAATTATTTATCAGAAATACTTAATATAGAAAAAAAGCAAATAGAAGAAAAAATGAACCAATCTTATTCTCTAATTAAAAGAAATGTCAGTTTTGAAGAATATAAAAAAATTAAAGATTTAAAAATAAAAGGTATTTATTATGAGAAAGGATATAAAAGAGTTTATCCTTATGAGAGTCATGCTTGCCATATTCTTGGTTATACTGATATAGAAAGGAATGGACAAGAAGGTGTTGAATATTTTTATAATTCATTTTTAAAAGGTAAAGATGGCTTATATTTAGTTTTGAAAGATGGGCTTGGCAACTTAATACCTTCTATAAAAAAAGTATTAATAAAAGAGGAAAAAGGTCAAGATATTGTTTTAACAATTGATTCAAATATTCAATTTATTGTTGAAGAGGAAATAAAAAAATGGGACCAAAAGTTTAATCCTAAAAATATATCTGTTGTTGTTATGGACCCTGAAAATGGAGAAATACTTGCACTTGCCAATTATCCAAATTATAATCCTAATGAGAGGGATTCTCAAATAGATTTTTCAATCATAAGAAATAAATGTGTAACCGACCTTTTTGAACCAGGTTCTATATTTAAGATTGTTACTGCTGCTTCTGCAATTGAAGAAAATCTTTTTACTCCATCATCAGTTATAATGTGTGAAAATGGAAAATGGTTTGTAAGAAATCATTACTTACATGATGTTCATCCTTATGGTCTTTTAACATTTGCTGAAGTGGTAGAAAAATCAAGTAATATAGGGACTGTAAAGATAGCAATGGCTCTTGGTGAAGAAAAATTATATCAGTATTGTAAAAAATTTTATTTTGGAGAAAAGACAGGAATTGACTTACCAGGAGAAACAGCAGGCATTTTTAGACGATTAGAAAAATGGAGTCCTTATTCAATAACAGCAATTCCTATAGGTCAGGAAGTAGGTATAAATTCTATTCACAGTATAAGAGCAATTTCTGTTTTTGCTAATGGGGGTTATCTTGTAAAACCACATGTTATAAAGGAGATAAGAGGTAAAGAGCCGATTGAAATAAAAAATTATAAAAATGAAAAAGAAGTTATTTTCTCTCATAATACAATTTCTATAATGAGAGATATTTTAAAAAGAGTAGTTGGACCTGAAGGAACAGCACCATCTGCTGGTATTGAAGGATATAGGATATATGGTAAAACTGGAACTGCTCAAAAATCTATTGGTGGTACTTATGTAAAAGGGAAATATGTATCTTCATTTGTTGGATTTTTATTGAGTTATAAAAAGAATATTGCAATTTCAGTAAATATTGACGAACCTTCTGGTGCATATTATGGAGGTGTTGTTGCTGCTCCTCTTTTTAGAAATATACTTATTAGAATAATAAATTATTATCAAATACCTCCTGAAGTAGATGTAAAAATTGCTTATGAAAATGAAACTAAAAGAGATAATTAAAGATATAAAAAAGAAAAAAGTTTCTAATTTGAATAATTATGATATAGAAGGTATTGCTTACGATTCAAGAAAAGTTAAAGAAAATTATATTTTTGTTGCAATTAAAGGGACAAAACAGGATGGACATAATTTTATCAATGATGCAATAGAAAGAGGTGCAAAATGTATAATTGTAAGTAAAAGACCTTCAATTGTTCCAGCACATGTTACAGAAATTATTGTAGAAGACACAAAAGAAACATTAAGTGAAATTGCTAATATCTATTTTGAATTTCCTTCAAAAAAGTTAAATGTAGTTGGGATAACAGGAACAAATGGTAAAACAACAACAAGTTTTATAATTAAGGAAATTCTTAAAGAAAATGGAATAAAATCAGGATTAATTGGAACAATATTTTATGAGATTGGTGAAAGAAGAATAATATCTACAAATACAACACCAGAATCCCTTGATTTAATTGAGATGTTTTCAGATATGTTAAAGGATAATTGTAAATGGGTAGTTATGGAGGTCTCTTCGCATGGAATTGATCAGAGAAGAATAGAGGGAATAGATTTTAATGTTGGAATTTTTACAAATATTGCTTCTCATGAGCATCTTGATTATCACAAAACATTTAAAAATTATCTTCAGACAAAATTGCTTCTCTTTAAGAAATATTTAAAGGAGAGTGAAAAGAAAGAAAAATATGCGATAATTAACCTTGATTCAAAATTCTCAAAAACTTTTATAAAGACATGCGAAAGAGAGAAAATACCATGGATAACTTATGGAAAAAATAAAAACTCAAAAATTAAACTTGTTGACTGGAGGATAAGTAAAGAAGGTAATTATGTTAAAGTTGAAATTGAAAAAGAAAAACTATATTTTGAAAGTAAAATTAGTGGACTTGGGAATGTATATAATTTACTTGCAGGAATAAGTTTTGCATATCTTTATAAATTACCTTTTGATAAAGTAAAAAATGCTATTTTAAAAATTGAAAATGTACCAGGTAGATTTGAATTTATTAATGAAGGGCAGCAATTTTCAGTAATTGTTGATTATGCCCATACTCATCATGCATTACAGAATTTATTACTTTCTGTAAAAAGTTTAAATCCAAGGAGGATAATTCTTATTTTTGGTTGCGGAGGAGATAGAGATAAAAGTAAAAGACCTTTAATGGGGAAAATATCTGTTAAAATGGCAGATTATGTAATTATTACATCTGATAATCCAAGAAGTGAAGACCCTCTTAAAATAATAAAAGATATTGAAAGTGGGATACCATTCTATTTAAAAAGAAAATATACAAAAATTCCAGATAGAAGACAGGCAATTTATGAAGGTATTTCAATGGCAAAAGAGAATGATTGTGTTGTAATTGCAGGGAAAGGACATGAAGCATTTCAGATATTGAAAGATGTTACAATACCATTTGATGATAGAGAAGAAGCAAGAAAGGCAATAAGGGAAATACTAAAAAAGAAAAAACAGGAAATACTTTTTTAAAAATGGAAAAAATAAAATTGAGTGAAATTATATCTTGGTGTAAAGGGGAAGTAAATAAAAAATATATAGATTTTTATATTGAAGGTATATCAACAGATACAAGGACTTTAAAAAAAGGTGAATTATTTATAGCATTAAAAGGAGAAAAGTTTGATGGTCATAGTTTTGTAAAAGAAGCATTTAAAAAGGGAGCAAGTTGTTGTATTGTTTCTTATAAATATCCAGATAATTTCAATCTTCTAATAAGGGTTGAAGATACACTCTCTGCACTTGGTGAGATAAGCAAAAAATATAGGCAAAAGTTGAATATGAAGGTAGTTGGGATAACAGGGAGTGATGGAAAAACGACTACAAAAGAGATAATAATAGATATTCTTTCAGTGAAGTTCAAAACGATAGGAACAATTGGTAATTTTAACAATCAAATAGGTCTTCCATTGTCAATATTAAATGCAGATAATAAAACAGAGTTTGGTATATTTGAAATGGGAATGAATAAAAAGGGAGAGATTGATTATTTAAGCAAAATATCAAGACCAAATTTTTGTGTTATAACAAATATAGGAGTAGCACATATTGGTTTTTTTAAAAAGAGAAAAGATATAGCAGATGCAAAATCAGAGATTTTTAAAAATTTAATTTGTGAGAAAATTATTTTTTTGAATAAGGATAGTGATTTTTTTGAATACTTAAAAAGAAAAATAAATAATAAAAATTTAATTTCTGTAGGTGTTAAAAAAAAGAGTGATATACAAGGTAAAATTCTTGAAGAAGGATTTGATTTTTTTGTTTTTGAAGAGAATGGGGAAAAATATAAAATGAATTTCTGGAATACATCTTTTATTTATTCTGGACTTTTTGGTATTGCTTTTGCTAAAAAATTTGATATACCAAAAAATTTTGTTGAAGATGTTTTTTTAAAAATTAAACCTCTCACAGGAAGGGGGGAATTTATAAAAAATAATATATTTATAATTGATGAGAGTTACAATTCAAATCCTAATTCATTAAAAAATTCTCTTTTATGTTTTGAAAGAAAAAATTTTAAAAGAAAGATTGCTATTTTAGGAGATATGGCTGAACTTGGGAAATTTACTAATTTCTATCATTATTATATAGGTAAGTTGCTTAAAAATTTAAAAATTGATATGGTTTTTACTTATGGAAATAAAAGTAAAATAATATCAGAGATATCTAAAAAAGGAAAACATTTTTTTGAAATTGAAAAATTAAAAAAATACTTAAAAAATAAAATAAGAAAAGAAGATGCGATATTGATAAAAGGTTCAAGAATTGTCAAAATGGAACAGATAGTAGAATTTCTTAAAAAGGAGATGTAATTATGTTATATAAACTTTTATATTCTTTAACCGATTTATGGTTTGGTTTTAACATATTCAGATATGTAACAGTCCGTGCTTGTCTTGCAACATTTACTTCCCTTATATTTTCTCTTCTATTTGGAAGAAAAATAATAAATAAACTTAAAAATTTCTGCCATCCTAATATGTTTGATTTTAGAGAAGAAAGAAAAGAGAATACACCAACAATGGGTGGTTTTTTAATCCTTGGGAGTTTATTGGTTTCTACTATCTTATGGGCTGATTTTAGAAATACTTATATTATTTTACTTGTATTTCTGACTATATTTTTAGGATTTATTGGTTTTTTAGATGATTATACAAAATTAAAATATCAGTCATATAAAGGAATAAGACCTCTTTTTAAAATTATTGGACAAATAATTGTTGGATTTATCATTGGTTTGGTTCTTGTTTATAATGAAAAATTAAATTTTAATACTTGTCTTTACCTCCCTTTCTTTAAAAAAATTATAATACCACTTGGTGAATATTTCATTCTTTTTACAGTTTTTATTATAGTAGCAACATCAAATGCTGTTAATTTAACAGATGGTATGGATGGTCTTGCTATTGGTTTAATTTTAACTGTTGGACTTGCATATGCAATAATTTCATATATAGTAAGTAATATAAAATTTGCAAATTACCTTAATGTTCCTTTTGTAAAAGGAGCAGAAGAGGCAACTGTTTTTACTGCTGGATTGATTGGTTCATGTCTTGGATTTTTATGGTTTAATTGTTATCCTGCAGAAATCTTTATGGGAGATACTGGTTCTTTACCTCTTGGTGGAATTGTTGGACTTCTTGCAATAATAGTAAAACAGGAATTGTCTTTAATTTTTGTTGGTGGAATATTTCTGGTTGAAGCATTATCAGTTATAATACAAGTTATTTCCTTTAAAAGTAGGAAAAAAAGAATTTTTTTGATGACTCCTATTCATCATCACTTTGAACTTAAAGGAATTCATGAGTCAAAAGTTGTTATTAGATTTTGGATTGTAGGAATAATCCTTGCTTTATTTACAATTATGACTTTAAAAATAAGATGATAGAAATAAAAGATAAAAAATTTGGAATTATTGGTCTTGGGATAACTGGATTTGATACTGCTATTTTTTTACTTAAAAAAGGTGCTAATGTTTACATTTCTGAAAAAAATTGCAATGAGGATTTAAAAGAAAAGATTGAAATATTGAAAAAAAATGGTGCTAAAATTGAAATTGGGAATCATTCTCCAGAATTTTTTAAAAAAGTTGATATGGTTGTTATAAGTCCTGGTATTGACGAAAAAATAGAAATTTTAAAATTTCTGAGAGAAAAGGGTATCCCTGTTATTAGTGAAATTGAACTTGCATATAGTTTTTCAAAAAGTAAAAAAATAATAGGAATAACAGGAACAAATGGTAAAACAACAACAACAACTTTAGTTGGTGAAATATTTAAAAATGCAAATTATCATTATGTTGTTTGTGGGAATATAGGAAATACTTTTATAGGTGAAATTGAAAATATTGATGAAAATACATGGATTATTCTTGAAGTAAGCAGTTTCCAACTTGAAAAGATAAAAGAATTTAAACCATATATTGCCTGCCTTCTAAATATAGATTATGACCATCTTGATAGATATTCAAATATGGATGAATATATTTCTGCAAAGAAGAGAATTTTTGAAAATCAGAATGAGAATGATTTTAGCATTTTAAACTTTGATGACTATTATACAAAAAGATTTTTAAAGGAGATTAAAAGTAAAAAAATATTTTTCAGTTTTTCACATATTTTAAAAGGAGCATATTATAAAAATGACAATATATTTCTAAACTTAAACGACAGTATATTGATAGAAACAAGAAATATAAAACTTAAAGGGAAGGGGAATATTCAAAATATAATGGCTGCTTCTTTAATTTCTGTTATTTGTGGAATTAAACCTGATATTATAAGAAAAACATTAGAAAATTTTGAACCATTACCTCATAGGATGGAAAAAGTTGCAGAGATTGATGGTATTATCTTTATAAATGATTCTAAATCAACAAATCCACATTCTGTTAAAAATTCAGTTTTAAGTATAGAAGACGAAAATAGGATAATTTTGATTCTTGGGGGGAAGGATAAAGGTTTCCCTTATTCTCAATTGAAAAGGTATTTAAGAAATAAAGTTAAGTTTATAATTTTACTTGGAGAAGCAAAAGAAAGAATAAAAAATGAACTTAAATCACTAAATATACCTATGGAATTTGTTAAAGATTTAAAAGAATCTGTATATCTGGCAAAAAAAGTAGGCAAGAAAGGAGATATTGTTCTTTTTTCTCCAGGATGTTCTTCTTTTGATATGTTTAAAAATTATAAGGAAAGAGGAGATGTTTTCAAAAAAGAAGTTTTTACTTTATTATAATATTTATATTTCTGGGATTTTACTAATCTTATTTGGAACTGTATTTGTTTTAAGTTCAAGTTTTTCTTATGGGCTTGAAAAAAATAATCCAATTTTTTATTTTGAAAAACATATTATCTATCTTATTTTAGGATTTATATTTTTTTATCTTATCCAGAGACTTAATATGAAAAAGTTAGAAAAATACTCATTTATTATATTTGTTTTTACTTTTTTACTTTCACTTTTACCAATTATACAGGGTGGATTAAGATGGGCAAGAATAGGTCCTATATCTTTTCAACCATCTGAGTTTTTAAAACTCTCATTTATAATATATTTATCTAGTTTTTTAAAAAAGAAGAATTGGCAGGTAAATAATATTAAAGTTCTTTTAATTCCATTAATTTTATGGCTAATAATAATGGGTATTTTGCAATTACAGAAGGATTTAGGAACTTTTATTATTATTACTTTAGTATTTATAAGTATTTTATTTTTATGTGGATTAAAAATGAGATATATTTTTATCTTTGGAAGTTTTCTTTTACTTCTTATAATTGGTTTAATCTTACTTTTTCCTTACAGAATAGAAAGGATTAAAGGATTTTTTGATAAAAAGAAAGATGTTCTTGGAAGAGATTATCAAGTAGAGCAGTCTATAATTTCTATAAGTTCTGGGGGCTTTTTTGGGAAAGGTCTTGGAGCAGGGATAAGAAAGTTAAGATATGTTCCTGAAATACATAAAGATTTTGTATATGCAGTAGTTGGAGAAGAACTTGGATTTGTTGGAGCGATTGGAGTTCTTATTCTATTTTCTATCATTTTATTTTGTGGTCTTGAAATTTCAAAACTATGTATGGATAGATTTGATAAAGTAATTTCTTCTGGAATAAGTATTTTATTCGGAGTTCAATTTTTACTCCATGCAGGAGTTGTTCTTCGCATATTGCCTCCAAAAGGAACAACTTTACCATTTTTCAGTGTGGGTGGTTCATCTTTAATTGTTCATTTAATTGCATTTGGTATTTTATTAAGAATATGTAGAGATATAAGTGTTCAAAAAGATATAGAAGAAGTGATTATTCATATAAAATGAAATTAAAATGGATTATTTTTGATGGGGATGGTGTATTATTTGATACAGAAAAATTATATGTTTTAGCATGGAAGAGTTTTTTACCCTCCTATAATATTAATTTAGCATCAGATGATTTTGAAGAAGGAGTTGGTGTTGAAGATACTCTATTTTTACAGAAAATTTCTGAAAAAATAAAAAAGGTTCTGAATATCTACATATTAACCTCAAAAAAATTGAATATTTTGCCAGAAAATATAATTGCATTTGAAGATTCTGAAACTGGAATTAAATCAGCGAAATCAACTGGGATTTTTTGTGTTGGTATTTTCTACTACACAGTCAATTGAAAAACTAAAAAATGCTGATATAATTATAAATGAATTGAATCTGGAAAATTTAAAAAAAATTATAGAAAATTTTGAGAGTAAAAATGAAGATAAAAAATATTGAATCTCAAAGAATTAGAAACTTACCTGTTTATATGTTCCAACAGATTAATGCAAGAAAACTACAATTGAGAAGGGAAGGGAAAGATATTATTGATTTTGGGATGGGAAATCCTGACAGACCACCACCTACACCTATAATAGAAAAATTAAAAGAGGTTCTTAAAGACCCTAAGGTTCATAGATATAGTGTTTCAAAAGGGATATTCAATTTAAGAAAAGAGATTGCCAACTGGTACGAAAAAAGATTTGGAGTTAAACTTGATCCTGAAGAAGAAGTAGTAGTATGTATTGGTTCTAAAGAAGGGATAAGTCACCTTGCTCTTGCAATTTTTGACATAGGAGATGTTGTTCTTGTTCCAAATCCAACATATCCAAGTCATCTATATAGTGTAATTTTTGCAGGTGGGACAATTTATGATATGCCATTAACAAAGGAAAACAATTTTATACCAGATTTTAAACAACCAATTTATGATAGATTTCCAAAACCAAAAGCAATGATTATAAGTTATCCAAACAATCCAACAACTCAAGTCGTTGATATAGATTTTTTTAAAGAAGTTGTCAAATTTGCAAAGAAAAATGACCTAATTGTTATTCATGATATTGCTTATTCAGAAATATATTTTGATGGATATAAACCACCAAGTTTCTTACAGGTAAAAGATGCTAAGAATTTAGGAATAGAATTTTATTCCCTTTCAAAGACATATAATATGCCTGGCTGGCGTGTTGGTTTTGCAGTTGGTAATAAATATATAATAGGAGCACTTACAAAATTAAAAAGTTATTATGATTATGGGATTTTTACACCAATTCAAGTTGCTGCTATATGTGCTTTACGACTTGATGAAAAATATATTGACCAGGTAAGAGAAACATACAGAAAAAGAAGGGATGTTCTTGTTGAAGGTCTTAATAAAATTGGATGGAGAGTAGAAAAACCAAAAGCAACAATGTATATATGGGCAGAAATTCCTGAAAAATTTAAAAATATTGGCTCTATGAAGTTTTCTCTTTATCTACTTGAAAATGCTGAAATTGCTGTTTCTCCTGGAGTTGGTTTTGGGAAATATGGAGAAGGATATGTGAGATTTGCACTTGTTGAAAACGAGCAGAGAATAAAGCAGGCAATAAAAAATCTTAAAAAGATTTTTCAAAGTTCAAATACATCAAGATAAGAAGGGATAATTATTTTTGATTTAGAGTATCTTTCCCTTAATATTTCTGAAAAAGTATTTATAACATTTTCTTCTCCATGAACTAAAAAGATATTTTCAGGTTGTTTTTTAAATCCATATATCCATTCCAGTAGTTCATCTCTATCAGCATGACCAGAAAATCCATCTATTTTTTCAATTCTTGCCCTAACATTATAAAAATTTCCTAAAATTCTTACATTATGTTTTTCAAGTATTTCTCTTCCAAGAGTTCCTTTTGCTTGATACCCAACAAAAAGGATAGATGATTCTTCTCTCTCAATATTTTTAATAAGATGATGTTTAATCCTACCGCCTGTGCACATTCCACTTCCAGCCATAATAATTACAGAGCCCTTTATATGATTAATCATTTTTGATTCTTCAACTGTTTTTGTAAGATGTAAAAGAGGGAAATCAAAAGGAGATATTTTGTTTTTTAATAATTTTTCTGCTTCTCCATCAAGATAGGATAGATATTTTTTAAAAATTTCTGTTATTTCAATAGCCATTGGACTATCAAGGAATGTAAGTAAATGTGGAATTTTATCTTCCAAAAGGAGTTTTTTAAGATAATATAAAATTTCCTGTGCTCTCTCTATTGCGAAAGTTGGTATAACAATATTGCCTCTTTTTTTATTTGTTTCATTTATAATATCCACAAGTTTTTCTTCAGCAATTTCTCTTTTTTCATGAATTCTATCACCATAAGTTGTTTCCATTATCAAAATATCAGCACTTTCTAAAATATCAGGGTTTGGCAAAATTGGGCTTTCTTTTCTTCCTATATCTCCTGAAAAAACAATCTCTTTACCTTCTGTTATAATCTTTATGAAAGAGGAGCCAAGTATATGACCTGATTTGTAAAAAATAACTTTTATATCTTTTGATAAATTAACTTCTTTATTATATGAAACTGGTTGAAATAAATCAAATACATTCATTACATCCTCTACATCATATAAAGGGATTTCAGGATATGGTCCTTTTTTCCCTTCTTTTTCATGTCTTTTTTTCTTTTTTTCAGCATCTTCAACTTGTAATTTTGCAGAATCAAGTAGTGCTACTTTTGTTATTTCTAATGTTGGAAGAGAACATAAGATTTTTCCTGAAAAACCATCTTTTACAATCTTTGGTAAGTATCCAGAATGGTCAAGATGTGCATGAGTTAAAAGTATATAATCAATATTTTCTGGTGGGATTGGAAATTTTCCCCAGTTTCTATTTTTTAATTCCCTTTCCTGAAATAATCCACAATCAATAAGTATATTCTTCCCATCCGCTTGTATATAAAATTTTGAACCAGTTACATTTTTTGTTGCACCAAGAAATTTAATTTTCATACATCTCCTCCCTTAGATTTTTACTTTCTATCTTTCAAAAATTTAAATAAAACTAAAGATATTAAACTCTGTGTAATTGCTGTTATCAAAAATGGAGACCTCACTCCTAAAATCTTTCCAGTATAACCACCAATAAATGGACCAAAAGCCAAACCAAGCATACTTATAGAATTTAATATCCCATATGCCTTACCAATAGATTTTTCTTCAATAAGTTTTTTAATTATTGAATTAGCAGAAGGGATAAGACCAGCAACACTCCCAACATATAAAATTCTGAAAATGAAAAGGATAATAATTGAATAAGAGAAAAAATGACCTAAGGAAGCAATTGCAGCAATAGTAAAACAATTAATAGTCAATCCTAAATAACCTATATTATCTCCAATAAATCCTAAAAAAGCAGCAGATACACCTTCTATTACAGCAGCAACTCCTATAATCAATCCTGTTATTGTATTTAATCTTTCTGGAGAGTGTAATATTTCTTTTATAACAAGAGGAAAGGATGGACTAAGTATTGTATTTGAAAACCTTACTGCGAACATAATCATTATTGCAATCCAGAAACCTTTTATTTTCAAAATATCTCTAAATGAAACATTTTCATTATTCTCTTTTACATTTGACATATTTTCTTTTGCAAATAAAAGAACTAAAAGTCCACCAACAAAAATGATAAGTCCACCAATCCTAAAAGTATTTCTATAACCGAAATTGTCTGCTAAAAAACCACCAATAAAAGGACCGACAGAGTTACCAATAGAGACAGCCGTTTGCATCATTCCAAGTGTAAAACCACTTTTTTCTATAGGGACAACACTTGCAACAAGAGTAACAGAAGCAACTATTGTTCCTGTTAAAGCACCTTGAAGCAATCTACATATAAGTAATTGTTTTACATTTTTTACAAAAGAGATAAGAAATAATATTAAAGTCCCTCCAAACATACTCCTTACAACCATTACTTTCCTTCCATATTTATCAGCAAAATGTCCCCAGATAGGAGAAAAAAGAGTGAAAGTAAGCCCTGAAGAAGATAATATTATTCCTGACCAATAAGTTTGAGAAGATATATCTTTTATACCAAGTTCAGAAATAAAAAATGGTAAAAATGGCATAGCAAAAGAAAAACCAATTATAGACAAAACTTGAGCAATAAAAGTTGAAATAAAAGTTTTTTTCCACATTTTTTATTTCATAAATTTTAACCTATTTTTACACAATATCAAAAATTGGTTGCCAAATAGATTTTCTTTATAATATAATTAAATTGATAACATATGTAGTTATTATTTTAGTAAAAACGGATATTTGTTAGGGAAAAGAACATCAGAAATCATAATTGATTTTATTTTCAGGAATAAAAGTGATGAAAGAAAAAGGTAAAATAATAGAAGTAAAAGATGATATAGTAATTGTTTTAATGGAAGAAAAAGAGAAATGTAAAAGTTGTGGATTATGTAAAAAAGTGATTCCAAGACAGCCAATAATTGAAGCAGAAAATTTAATTGATGCAAAAGTTGGGGATAATGTTGAGATTGAGATAAATGAGGATGCAATATTTAAAATTTCTCTTTATATTTATGGATTTCCACTTTTAGGATTTATACTTGGGATTATTTTTGCTTATTTTTTGAAGAATATTTTTTTAAAAGTTATAATTTTTTGTCTATTTTTTATTTTATTTTGGATAATCGGATTTAAAAAAGGCAAAATTTATGGAGAAGGGACAAAACCAAAAGTTGTATCTAAAATATAAAGATGATTTTGAAGAAGCAAAAAAATACTGGGATGCTTTTTGGAATGGAGAAATCATAGATAGACCTTTAATTATTGCTTGTTTCCCAAAAAATGAAAAAAAGATACTTCCTCCAGATTATCTATCTGGGATTGATGGAAATTTTGAACAACCAATAGATAAGTTTGAAGAGTTTTGTGAAAATACTATTTTCTTTGCAGAAACTATTCCTTCTTTGAGAATTTCTTTTGGTCCTGATACAATTTCATATTTTGTGAAAGGAGGAGAAAAAAATATAAGGATTAAAAGCAAAACTGCATGGATAGAACCATTCATTGATAATTGGAATAATTTTAAAAAGATTGAGATTGATAAAGAAGGTGTCTGGTATAAAAAATTTATTGAATTTTACAAATATGCTTCTGATAAAGGGAATGGAAAATTTTTATTACAGATGCCAGATTTTCATACACATCTTGACTTATTGAGAGCAATAAGAGGAACTGAAAAATTATGTATTGATTTAATAGAAATACCTGAATTAATAAAAGAAATACTTGAAGAAATAAAATATATCTTTATTGATATTTACAATGAAATCTATGATTTAACAGAAATGGAAAGATGGGGAACAACTTGTTGGATTCCATTTTATTCAGAAAAAAAATATTGCACAATTCAATGTGATTTTATATGTATGATTTCAAAAGAAATGTTTAGAAAATTTGCCCTACCTTATATTGAGTATGAAGCGAATTTCCTTGACCATTCAATATTTCATCTTGATGGTCCAGGTGCATTAAAACATCTTGATGATTTACTTTCAATTAAAAAAATAAATGGTATACAATGGGTCCCAGGAGCAGGAAATAAACCACATATTTACTGGATTGACATTTTAAAAAAAATAATTAAATCAAAGAAATCTGTTGTTATATATCCTCAATCATTTGAAGAAGTGAAGATTTTCCATAAAGAACTTGGACCAGAAAGAGTTGTATATCATTTTTGGAACCAGATAAAAAATTTAAAAGATGCAGAAGAGATTAGAAACTATCTGATAAAAAATACATAAGATTGAAAAGAAAAAGTTAAAAAGGTATAAAATATAATAAGAGAAAAATAATGGAGAAAAAGTATGATTAATGTATCTGAAATAAAAGAGGGGATGATAATAAAAAGAGAAGGCAAGTTATATAAAGTTTTGGAAATAGAAACAAAAGCACGGACTGCACAATTTTCAAGTTATACATATCTTAAATTACTTGATTTAAAAACAGGGCATACCTACGATTTAAGGGTCTCTCCTGATGAAAAAATAGAAAATATTGAGATTGAAGAAATAGAAATGGAATATAGTTATTCAGATGGAGAAAGTTTTTATTTTATTCATCCAGAAACATTTGATATGATAGAACTTCCATCTTATACAATAGGTGATTTTAAAAAATATATAAAAGAAGGTGTTAAATTAAAAATTCAAATTTTTGAAGGGAATCCAATAAGTGTTGTTATACCTGAATATGTTGATTTGAGAGTAATAAGAACAGGTGAAGGAATAAAAAGTGGAACAGATAGTACATGGAAAAGTGCAACTCTTGAAAATGGTATGGAAATTTTAGTCCCTCAATTTATAAAAGAAGGAGATATTGTAAGAATCTCAACAAAAACTCATCAATATATAGAAAGAGTCCATAAATAAATTTAACTTTTTAATTAAAACCAGATTTAGAAAAAGGAGTAGAGATGGAATTTAAAATAAAAAATGGAGAGAAAGTTCTTTTTATAGGAGATAGTATTACAGATTGCGGTAGAAGAGGAGAATTTAAACCACTTGGGAATGGATATGTTAAACTTTTTTCAGATATGGTGATTTCTAATTTCCCAAATAGAAAAATAGAAATAATTAATAAGGGTATAGGTGGAAATACAATACTTGACCTTGAAAATAGATGGGAAGATGATGTTATTTATCAAAAACCAGATTGGTTAATTATATTAATAGGAATAAATGACCTCCACAGAGTTTTAAATAAGTTTGAAGCATGGACAGAATTTACTCCTGAAAATTACAGGAAAAGATATGATTATATTCTTAAAAGGACAACAGAGAAACTTAATTGTAAAATAATTTTAATTGAACCATTTTATATTTCAACTGATACAACTGATAATTTTAGAGGGAAAGTTTTAAAAGAGATTGAAGAATATATTGAAATAGTGGAAGAAATGAGTAAGAAATATGAAACATATCATTTAAAAATTCATAGAGTTTTTCAGGAATATCTTAGATATTTTGAGCCAGAAACATTTGCACCAGAACCTGTTCATCCAAATTCTACAGGTCATTTTTTAATTGCAAATCAACTTTTTAAAATGTTAGGACCGTACTTGGAATTTATAAATGAAAAAGGACTTTGATATTATTGTTATTGGTGCAGGAGTTATTGGATTATCAATTTCTTATCAATTATCAAAGAAATATTCTGTTGGTTTGATTGAAAAAAATAAAAAATATGGACTTGAAACAAGTTCAAGAAATAGTGAAGTTATACATTCAGGAATTCATTATCCAACTGGTTCATTAAAGGCAAAATTATGTGTTGAAGGGAATGAACTACTTTATGAATTTTTAAAAGAAAATAATATTCTTTACAAAAAAACAGGGAAATTAACAGTTGCAGTTGAACCAGAGGAAATAAATGAAATAGAAAGATTATATAAGCAGGGGATTGATAATGAAGTTCCCGATATTAAAATAATTGAGAAAAATGAATTAAAAAGTTTATTTCCTGAAATTGAAGGAATTTGTGCATTATATACTGGCTCAACAGGAATATTAAATGTTCATTATTTGATGGATTGTCTTTATGAGAAATTTATAAATAATGGTGGACTTACTGGTTTTGATGAAAAAGTTATAAATATTGAAAAGAAAAATGGTCTTTATCTTTTAGAAACAGAAAAGGGTAAATATTTTTCAGAAATTGTTATAAACTGTGCTGGTTTATATGCAGAAGAAATATCAAAATTACTCGGTTTTAATTATGAA
>JAMWCO010000108.1 GCA_023818785.1 Candidatus Omnitrophota bacterium | reverse complement strand
TAAAGTTAACTATACATAGTCCAATTTTTTCCTTAATTAAATACTTAAATTGTTTAAAAATTAATTCTTTACTCTTTTCTCTATATCCTGCACCTGGTAAAATAATTAAAATAGAGGAAAATTTAAATGGTAAATATATATCTCCAAATAATTCCTTTTCTCTATATAAAGTAATTTTTTTATATTGTTTTTCTTCTTTTCCCTCAGAATATAAATCATCATAAACTTTATTATAAATACTAACCAAATCTCTCATTTTTTAAAATTTCAAATAATCTATTGACAAATTCATAAGTTCATTATATCATATTTCAAAAATTGTTTATATTTTTTAAAAGGAGGTTAGAATGGCTGCTTTAATAGGTGGGATAGTGTCTATTATTGTTGGGATTTTACTTGCAGTTCCTGGACCTCTCGGGAAAGCAACTTTATGGTTTATTGGTGGTGGAATAGTAGTACTTTTAATACTTGGTGGAATAATAGCAATTGCAGCGGGAATTAGTGATATAAAAGACAAAATTGAAGAAAGAAGAGAAAAAGAAAAAGAAGAAAAAGAGAAAAAAGAAGAAACACAAACTGAAGAGAAAAAGGAAAGTTAATCTTCAATTACAATGTTTATAACTCTATTTTTAACATATATTGTTTTAAGTATCTTTTTACCTATAATAAATTTCTTAAATTTTTCATTTTCACTAATTAAATTAAGAATTTCATTAACTTCAAAGGTTTGAGAAATTTCTACTGCCCCTTTTAATTTCCCATTTATCTGAACTCCAATACTTATTTTTTTATCAATTTTTTCAAATTTTTCATAAGAAGGCCATTTTTCATAAAACAAAAATTTGTTTTCTCCTAAATCTTTCCATAATTCTTCAGATATATGTGGAACAAAAGGATAAAGAATTTTTATAAATTTTTTCCATGAATCCAATAAAACCTTTTTTGATACAGATTTCTCATTTATAATTTTGCTAAAAAAATTAATAAATTCCATCATTTTAGCAATTGCAGTATTAAACTGAAATTCTTTTTCTATATCTTCAGTAACTCCTTTTATTGTTTTATTTATTATAAATTCCAAATTTTCATCATTTTTTGTCTCAATGCTTTCATAATTTTTCACTTCATAATGTAATCTCCACACTCTATTTAAAAATCTCCAGCATCCCTCAATTCCCTTTTCACTCCATTCAAGGTCAACTTCCGGTGGTGCAGCGAATAAAATAAATAATCTCAAAGTATCTGCTCCATATTTTTTAATTATATCCTCAGGATCAACAACATTGCCTTTTGATTTTGACATTTTAACTCCATCTTTTATAACCATTCCTTGACATAATAAATTTTCAAATGGCTCTTCAAAATCAATTAATCCCATATCCTTTAAGACTTTTATAAAAAACCTACTATATAAAAGATGTAGAATTGCATGTTCTATTCCACCAATATATTGGTCAACAGGCATCCAATAATTAACCTCATTTTTATCAAATGGTTTATCTTTTATATCTTTAGATGCATATCTTAAAAAATACCAAGAAGAATCAACAAAAGTATCCATCGTATCTGTCTCTCTTTCAGCATCATTTCCACAAACAGGACATTTACATT
Organism: Candidatus Omnitrophota bacterium; assembly: GCA_023818785.1. Lineage (GTDB taxonomy): Bacteria > Ratteibacteria > UBA8468 > B48-G9 > JAFGKM01 > JAMWDI01. Next base: position 3,992 of record JAMWCO010000108.1, on the reverse strand, counting down.
TAATAAATTTTTCAACATATTTTAAAGGCGATTCTCCTCTTCCTGTTATTTTAACTTCATAAGGTAGTTCAATAGGTAAATTTTCTTCTTTCTCAGTAACAACACCGCATTTCTGACAGTAAACTATTGGTATTGGAGTTCCCCAGTATCTCTGCCTTGAAATACACCAGTCCTTTAATTTGTAATAAATTGCTTTTTTCCCTTTATTTATTTTTTCAAGATATTTTCTAATTTCTTCTTCCCCTTTTTCATTATCAAGTCCATCAAAAATATCTGAGTTTATCATAATACCTGGTCCTTCATATGCTTTTTCTAATTTTTCTGGAATTTCTTTCCATTCTGGATTTTTTATAACTATTTTAATAGGGAGATCATATTTTTTAGCAAATTCAAAATCTCTCTGATCATGTGCTGGGACTGCCATAACAGCACCTGTTCCATACTCCATTAATACATAATTTCCAATCCAAACAGGTATTCTCTCCTGTGTAATTGGATGTATAGCAAATATTTCTGTATTTATTCCTTCTTTTTCAATTTTAAGGATATCCTTTACACTTAAACTTGATTTTGTCATTCTTTCTATAAATTTTTCAATTTCATTTTTTCGCGATGAAATCCTTTTGATTTTTTCAACAAATGGATGATAAGGTGAAAGGACAAGATAAGTTACACCAAATAAAGTATCTGCTCTCGTAGTGAAAACATTTAAATTTCCTTCAATGTCTGGAATGTAAAAATAGATTTCACAACCTTCACTTTTACCAATCCAGTTTTTCTGCATTGTTATAACTCTTTCAGGCCAATTTCTAATTCCAGAAAAATCAAGTAATCTCTCTGCATAATCAGTTATTTTAACAAACCATTGTTCAAGATTCTTTGTCTCAACATTCTCTCCACATCTCCAGCATTTCCCATCTATAACCTGTTCATTAGCAAGAACCGTTTGACAAAAAGGGCACCAGTTTGCAGGTGCCATTTTTTTATATACTAAATTTCTTTTAAAAAATTGAATGAAGAAAAATTGATTCCATCTATAGTACTCAGGGTCACATGTTATAACCTCCCTTTCCCAACAATAAGAAATACCAAGCCGTTTTAATTGTTCTCTTATTGTCTCAATATTTTTGTATGTCCAATCTTTTGGATGAATATTTTGTTTTATTGCCGCATTTTCTGCAGGTAATCCAAAAGCATCATATCCAATTGGATGTAAAATATTATATCCATTCATTACTTTATATCTTGCAACTACATCTCCTATTGTATAATTTCTTACATGTCCCATATGAATCTGTGCAGAAGTATAAGGAAACATTTCAAGTATATAAAATTTTTTCTTTTCATAACTATATTCTGCTTTAAATAAGTCATTTTCTTCCCAGATTTTCTGCCATTTTTTCTCAAGATTATTAGGATTATATTTTTCCATATTTTTCTCCTATTCTTCTTAAAATTTCAATATTTTCTTTGTCCTCTTTTAAACTTAACTTAGGTGTCTCAATTATAAATGGTAAATTCCCAAAGTATTCATCTTTTATAATTTCTTCAAATCCTTTTATCCCTATTTTCCCTTTTCCTATATGCTCATGTCTATCTATTCTTGAACCACAATCTGTTTTTGAATCGTTAGCATGAATTAATTTAATATAACTTAAATCAATAAACTTTTCAATATCTTTTTTTACTTTTTTAAATTCCAAAAGGTTATGTCCTGATTGAAAAGCATGTGCAGTATCAAAACAAATCCCTAAATTTTTATCAATTTTTTCAAATATAGTGGAAAAATGTTCAAATTTATATCCAAGAGATGTTCCCTGTCCAGATGTGTTTTCTACTAAAATTTTTATATTAGATTTTGATAAACTTTTAAGTAAATCAATAACATTTTTAATACCCTTTTTTTCTCCATTCCCCTTATGAAATCCTGGGTGAATAACATAAAATTCAGCACCTATTTTTTCGCTTTCCTCAATTTCTTCATTTATAAAATTAATTATTTTTTTTATTAATTTTTTATTATCCTCAGCAATGTTTAGAATATAAGGCATATGAACAACAATAGGTTTATTTTCTCTTTTTTTTATTTCTTGCTTAAAGTTTTTTATCTCTTCTTTATCTCTCTTTTTTCTTTTCCAACTCCTTGGGTTTGATAGGAAAATTTGAAAACAGTCACACTTTAAAAAATCACAATATTCAATTGTCTTTATTAATCCTTCTCCAGTCCATAAATGAGCACCTATCTTCATATAAAAATTTTATTTCTCAAGATTTATTCAGTCAAAATTTGACATAATTTTTAATAATGATATATTTAAAACTTAAAAAAGGAGGGAAAATGAAAATAGGATGTCAAGATATGATATTGCCTGGAAATTCAATTAAAGAAAAGTTTGAAATTGCAAAAGAGATTGGTTTTGAAGGGATTGAGATATGGGGAAGGATTTTGCTTGAAGAATCTGAAAAAATAGATGAATATAAAAAAATTTCAGAAAAAATTGGTATTAGAATTTCAAGTATATGTGCTGGTTATAGAAATTTTTTACTAGAAGGAGAACCTGAAAACAGAAGAAAAGCAAGAGAAGATATAAAGAGATTACTTGAAATTGGAAGTGAACTTGAAGTAATAGGTTTAATTTTAGTTCCTATATTTGGAAAACCACAAATTACAGATCTTTCACCATATAAAAATGCTTACGAACTTGAAAAAGAATTATTAATCTCACAATTACCTGAAATTGTTGAAAAAGCAGAAGAAACGAAATGTTGTTTATTACTTGAACCTCTTAATAGATATGAGACACATTTCTTAAATAAAATTGAACAAGCAGTTGAATACTGTGAAAAAATTAAAAGTCCTTATTTAAAAATTATGGCTGATTTTTTCCATATGAATATAGAAGAAGCAGATATTTCAGAATCAATAGAAAAAGCAGGTAAATGGATTTCTCATATTCATCTTGCAGATAGTAATAGAATTTTACCAGGGATGGGGCATACTGATTTTGAATCTGGTTTTAAAGCACTTAAAAAAATTAACTTTGAAAATTATATGATACTTGAATGTGGAGTTCCAGAACCAAAAAAAGAAAATTTAATAAAAAGTTTAGAATTTATGAAAGATATTTTGAAAAAAATTTAAAAAAGGAGGAAAAGAGATGGAAATAAAAATTGCTTTTATTGGCTGTGGTGGAATTGCAAATGCTCATATGGATGCTTTATCAAAAATAGAAGGTGTTAGGTTTTCAGGGATGTGTGATATTGATGAAAATAAAGCAAAAGCAGCAAGTGAAAAGTTTGGAGGGAAAGTATATACTGACTATAAAAAAATGCTTGAAGAAATTGAAATTGATGCATGTTATATATGTTTACCTCCTTTTGCTCACCAAGGACAGGAAGAATTATGCATAGAAAAAAACATACCAATTTTTGTGGAAAAACCAATCCATTTAAATAAAAATAAAGCAAAAAAAATTATTGAAAAAATAAAAGAGAAAAATTTAATTGCAGCAGTTGGTTATCAAGATAGGTATCAGGACATAATTTCTTTAATTAAACCTTTTTTTTTAGAAAAAAATTTAGGGTTCTTAGTTGGTTGGTGGGTTGGAGGTATGCCACAAGTTTACTGGTGGAGGAGAAAGGAATTATCAGGAGGGCAGGCAATAGAACAGACAACACATATTTTTGATATGACGAGATATCTTGTAGGAGAACCGGTTGAGGTTTTTGCAGTTAAAAGAATAGGGTTAATGAAAGATGTTGAAAACTATAATATTGAAGATGCTTCCGGTGTTAGTGTTTATTATGAAGATGGTACTTTTGGAGTTATTTTTTCTGGATGTTTTTTAAAAGTACCTGGAAAAGGTGGAATTGATTTTTATTTCAAAGATAAAGTTATTGAATATACAGAAAGGCAAAAAGTTAAAATAAATTATGGGAATAAGATTGAAGAGATTTATGAGAAAGGGGACCTTCTTTTAAAAGAAGATTCT
>JAMWCO010000107.1 GCA_023818785.1 Candidatus Omnitrophota bacterium | reverse complement strand
TTCAAATATCTCTTTAAACTTTCCAGTCCATACAGCATAATGAAGAGCAAAACTTGTAGCACCAAGTATAACTATAACAGATGTAGTTAAATCAATTAATCCACTGTGATAATAAGTTATATTTTGTAATTGGACTGCAAATCCAGCAGTATCCCATCCTGCCATAAAAATACATATAGCATGGAAGAAAGCCCCTGAAGGAGAAAATCCATTAAAAATATTTATAAAACCCAATATTAATGTAAATACTATTAAATAACACATACTGACTAACCATATAAATTTAGATGTCTGAACAACATTCGGTAAGATTCTTTCTTCTCTTGCTTCTCCTACATAAATTCTGAATGCACCTGCTCCTTTAAAAAAAATCAAAAGACCAAGTAAAATTATTCCTTGTCCACCAATGAAACACATAAAATGGCGCCAGAAATTATAAGAATGAGCCATATGGTCAAGGTCATTAACAAGAACAAGTCCAGTAGTTGCTAAAGCGCTCATTGATTCAAAACAACTATCAAGATATGATTTATAATGACCTGATAAATAAAGGGGTATTGCACCAAGAACCATATAAATTAACCATATTAATGAAGCAATTGTCATCCCTTGTCTCCAATTTATATCAGAACTTTCAGAAAATTGGGAAACAATTAAATATCCAATTGAAAGAGAAAATAAAGATGAAAAAATAAAATCAATAGCAGGATTCCATTCATTATATAAAATTGCAACAAATAAAGGGATAAGGAGTAAATAACCTAATAATATTATTAATTTTCCTGTATAATGAAAAATACCATTTAAATCATCTCTTGAAAATTGAGGTATCATTGGAGTTTAATTAAAGAATAAAAGAGAAAGTTTAAAATTAAAGAAAAAATAAAAATTAAAATGATAAAAGAAATTTCAATAAATATTCCAATAACTCCTTTATAAAAAATCTTAATATATTTTAAAAATTTTTTCATTCTTCTTTGCCAATTAAAGTATTTAGAAGTAATACTTCATTTTCAACTCTTGTTATTGCAATTACTTCATCATTTCCCTTAAATATAAAATCACTTTTTGGGATTAATAAATCATCTTCCCTCATAACTGCAACTACAACAGAATCTTCAGGGAAAATAATTTCACTAATTTTTTTATTTACAACTGGAGAATTTTCAGGTAAATCAATTCTTATTATTGACAATTTACCTCTTTTAAATGTAAATAATGTTACAAAATCTTCCCAGTTTACCTCTTCTTCAATGATTTTTGCAATTAAAGAAGTTCCACTTATTGCAACATCAACACCAAGTTGATAAAATGTTTTTTCATTTTTTGGATTATTAACTCTTGCAACTACTCTTTTAACATTAAATATTTCTTTCGCTATCTGGCATATTACAAGATTATCTTCATCATTTCCAGTAACTGCCGCTATAACATCTGCTTTTTTTATACCTGCATTTTTTAAAACTTCTGGGTCACATCCATCTCCAGTTATAACAAGACAATTTATTTTTTCTGCAATTTTCTCACTTAATTTTTGCTCTTTTTCTATTAAAACAACATAATGGTTGTCACTCAATTTTTCAGCCAAGTAATAACCAACATTTCCACCACCAACAATTATTATATTCATTCCTTTAAAATTTTCTTAAATTTATTCAAATTTCTCTTTTCTATTATTCCTATAATTATATCATCTTTTTCTATTTTAAAGTTTTTGTCAGGAATAAATCCTTTATTACCTCTTATTATAGCAAAAACTTGAAGTTCACCATTAATATTTATATCTTCTACATTTTTACCAATAAATAGTTCACTTTTTAATTCAGCAATTGTAAGGTCTTCATTTTCAAAAAAATAATTTGATGATATTCTTTTTGTAAGTCCTTCTTTTATAAGAGAAGCAATAAGAGTTGTTGTATTTATTGTTTCAATTTCAAATAATTTACATATTTTTTCTTTATTTGGGTCAGAAATCCTTATAATAACTTTTGGAACATTAAACATCTTTTTAGATACTTGTCCTATAACTATATTTGCATTATCATTACTTGTAATTACAAAAATTGCATCTGCTTTTTCAATTCCTGCTTCTTTTAATACATCTATATCAAGTGCATCTCCTAACTTTATTACTCCATTAAAATTTTGCAATTTTTCAAAACTTTTTTCATCCTTATCAATAACAACAACATCATTCTCTTTATCAAGTAATTTTGCAAGATATGAACCAATTTTACCACAACCAACAATAATCATATACATTTTATTTACCTTTTAAAAAGATATTTATAAATCTGTCTCCTTCAATATATCCAATTTTACCATTTTTACAACTTTCTTCATCAAATTTTTCTACTTTATCTGGTATTTTTTCTGGTGAATAAATTGAAAAAGGTACATAACCTGGTTTATGTGATTTAAGTTTTACAGGAGTATAATGGTCTGGAAGAACAGCAATACAATGAGATTTTAAATCTATATTTTCAAGTATAACTCCAACCAATCTTTTATCAAAATCTTCAATACACTTTATTTTTAATTCAACATTACCTTCATGACTTGCTTCATCTATCCCTTCAACATGAACATAAACAAAATCAAAATTTTTCAAAATTTCAATTGCATATTTTGCTTTCCCTTCATAATTTGTATTCCAAAGTCCTGTTGCACCAGGAACATTTATAATTTCAAAACCAATCATCTTCCCAATCCCTTTTATTAAATCAACTGCTGAAATTATTGCTCCTTTAATTTTAAATCTATCATAAAATTTTTCAAGACAAGGTTTTCTTCCACCAGACCAGACCCATATATAATTTGCCTTTTCTTTCCCTTCCTTTTCCCTCTTAATATTTATTGGGTGATTTTCCAGATATTTATTTGATTCCATAATTAAATAGTTTAAAAATTCAGCAGTTTTTTCTCCATTTTTTTTATTACTTTTTACCATTATTTTTTTTATTTCATATCCATTATAATCATGTGGTGGATAACATTTAACATCTTCTGAAAAATCACCTTTTAAAATCAATATATTTCTGAAACCAACCCCTGGATAAAATTTTACATTTTCACTTCCAATCTTTTTATTTAAAAATTGAATAATTTGAAAACTCTCTTCATTTGAAATATAACCAGCAGAATAACTTTTTATTTTTCCATCAACAACACTAATTAAATTACATCTAAAAGCAATCTCATCTTTCTCAAGTTCAATCCCATTTGCATATGCTTCAATAACTCCTCTACCAGTATAAACTTTTTTAGGGTCATATCCAAGAATTGATAAATTTGCAACTCCTGAATCAGTAATAAAATTGTCAGGTATTGTCTTAAACATTCCAGTTACACCTATTTTTGTAATATAATCAATATTTGGTTTTTTTGCCACTTGTAAAGGAGTTTTATTATTCAGTTCTTCTATTGGAAAATCAGCAGCACCATCCATTATCAAAACTAAAAATTTCATTTTAAACTCCTTAAAAATTCCTTAAATTCATTATAATCTTTTTCAATAACAAAATAATTCTCTTTCATCTTAATTAATTTTTTTAATGATTCAGGGATTTCTGGTTCAAATCCAAGTATTTCTTTAATTACTTCTGGAAATTTTCCAGGATGTGCTGTTTCAAGTGAAATGGTTAATCCAGAAATTTTTGCTTTTTCATATGCCTTTATACCAACAGCACCATGAGGTTCAATTATAATCTTATATTCATTATAATATCTTTTAATTGTTTCCTCTACTTCTTTATCAGTTATTGAAAAAGAAATGAAATCATTCTTTAATTTTTCCATATCAGGTTTTATCTTAATAACTCCATATTTTATAACTTTTCCTGAATGATTTCTTTCATCATACATCCATCCACCATATAAATCAATTAATCTTGCTAAATTACTTGGATGTCCAACATTCATTGCATTAGAACTACATTTTTTTGAAGGTATTAAAGGTTTATATATTTCTGTTTCTAAAAATTTTGGGAATTCATCATTTTCATTAACTGCAACTATAAATTTTTCTATTGGTAAACCCATTCTTTTTGCTATAACACCACCCATTAAATTACCAAAATTACCTGAAGGGACTGAAAATGAAACTTTACCATTTTCAATTTTTGAATAAGCATAAAAATAATAAACACTTTGAGGTAATAATCTTGAAATATTTATAGAATTTGCAGAAGTTAAATTTAAAAATTTCAAATCTTTATCATTAAATGCTCTTTTTACAAATCCCTGACAATCATCAAATGTTCCATTTACACCAATAGGTATTATGTTTTTCCCAAGAGTTGTCATCTGTTTTCTCTGTATATCTGTAATCTCTTCTTTTGGGAAAAGGATAAAGACCCTTATATTCTTTTTCTCTAAAAAAGCATTTGCAATTGCTCCACCAGTATCTCCTGAAGTAGCAACAAGAACATTTAAAAAAATATTATCTTCATTTGCAAAATATTCCATAATGCCTGCCATAAATCTTGCAGCAAAATCCTTAAATGAACAACTTGGACCTTTATCAAGAAATAAAATATAAAGGTTTGAATCTATTTTTTTTACTGGAACTTCAAAATTATATGCTTTTTTTACAATTTCGTAAATTATTTCATCTGAAATTTCATCTTTCAAAAATTTATATAAGACAGAAAATGCAATCTCATAATATTCTTTATCCTTAAATGAATCTATTTGTTTCTTTTCAAAAGATGGTATATATGTTGGGATATATAATCCATAATCAGGTGCCTGTCCTTTCAAAACTGCCTGTTTAAAAGTTACAAGATTAGATTTCCTATTTGTACTTCTATATAAAATTTCCATTTTCCCCTCATCAAATATTTATAAAATTATACTTTTTTTGTGAAAATTTTGAAAATAAATTATCTTAAAAATAGGTTCTTTCAAATTTATATAACCAGAAGTATTTAATATTGTTTTTCTCTGTGCAACAACTTTAGGTTAATACATATGGGATGGGATTAATTTTTTTTCAATAAATACAATTTTAAAACTTCTTTCATATTGAGGATAAATTTTTAAATATTCTGCTTTTAGAGTTTCTATAATTTCTCTTTTTACATTTTCTTCATTTTTTATAAATCCGAAAGACCAACCACCAAATCCAGCGCCTGAAAATCTTGCTCCATAAATACCTTTAATTGAATTTAAAATTTCATAAATCTTTATTAGTTCTTCTGCACCACATTGATAATTTTTAATTGAACTTTCACCAGATTCTTTAATTAACTTACCAAATCCTTCTATATCTCCATTTTTCCATAATTGAATTCCTTTTTCAACTCTTTCCATTTCACTATAAAAATGTTCAACTCTTCTTCTTAAATCTTCAGGCAATTTATTTTTATACTTTAAAAAAATCTCTTTATTTACATCTCTTAAATAGATATCTTTTTTCAAATTTTCTCCTGAAAATTCAATCAAATTTTCCCCTGCATTTTTACATTCTTCAACCCTTTTATTATAAGATGTCTCATACAAAACCCTTTCTATTCCTGAATATACCATAACAATTGAATAATCAAATTTTTTATTTGATTTAATATTTTCATATTCTAAATTTTTGCAATCAAGATAAAGAATTGAGTTTT
>JAMWCO010000106.1 GCA_023818785.1 Candidatus Omnitrophota bacterium | reverse complement strand
TGGAAGCATTAAAGTCAAAGTTTAGACCAGAATTTTTAAATAGGATTGATGAAATCATTATTTTTAATCGTCTTAAAAAAGAAGACATTTTAAAAATTGTAAATATTCAAATTTCATATTTACAGAAACGACTACTTGATAAAAAAATTGAGATTAAGTTGAGTGAAGAAGCAAAAAATTATCTTGTGGAAAAGGGTTACGATGAAAATTTTGGTGCTCGTCCACTGAAACGACTTATTCAAAAAGAGATAGAGAATCCACTTGCTTTGAAAATTTTATCAGGGGAGTTTAAAGAAGGAAATATAATATTTATTGATGTTGAAAATAGTTCCTTAACTTTTAAAAAGGAATAATTGAATTCTAACTTTGATAAAATTTTGTTCTTTTTCTATAATCTTTGTATAATTTTTTTATGGCACATTTTTTTATTTATGACATTTTACTTTCTTTTTTTCTTTTATTTTCTTTTCCTTTAATCTGGAAAAGAATTAAAAATGAGAAAAATTTTTATGGTGATTGGAGAGAAAGGTTTGGTATTTATAAAAAAGATTTATTGATTAACTTAAAGAAAAGGAAAAATATATGGATTCATACTGTTTCAATTGGTGAATTTCTTTCAGTTTTACCACTTATAAATGAACTCAAAAGAGAAAACTCAATAGTTGTTTCATTCACAACAAAAACAGGAAGAAAGGTTGCAGAAGAAAAAATTAAAGATATTTATAAGGTTTATTTCCCATTTGATATATCATTTATTGTCAAAAAAGCAATTAAAACTTTAAATCCAAAATTGATAATAATTGCAGAAACAGAAATATGGCCAAATTTAATTATAAATTCTTATAGAAAGAAAATACCTTTAATTATTGTTAATGCTCGTCTTTCAGATAAGGCCTATAAAAATTATAAAAGATTAAGGTTTATAACAAAAAGAATTTTACCTATGATTTCATATATAATTGCAAAATCAGAAAGAGAAAAGGAGAAGATATTATTTCTTGGTGGAAGAAAAGAAAATATTATAGTTGCTGGAAGTATTAAGTTTGATATGGCATATTGGATAAGTAAAGAGATAAATCAACAAATTGTAAAAAAGAATTATGGAATAAAAGAAGACAAAAAAGTTATTGTTTTTGGTTCTATTCATCCTGATGAAGAAGATGGAATAGTTGAAGTTATAAGTGAAATAGATAAGAGATTTAAGAATGTAATTTTTGTAATTGTTCCGAGATATCTTGATAGAACCAATATTTACAAAAAATTGGATATAATTGGGATTAATTATGTGAAAAAATCAGAATTTGAAAAAGAAAAAAAAGATTTTAAAGTTATTGTTGTTGATACCTATGGAGAATTAAATAATTTTTATTCAATATGTGATTTTGCTTTTGTTGGTGGAAGTTTGAATGGTTATGGTGGGCAAAATCCAATTGAGCCAGCATCTTTTGGGAAATGTGTAATATGTGGTAAAGATATGTTTCTTTTAAAAGAAGAATGGGAGATTATAAAAAAATATAATGGAGGGATTGAGGTTAAAGATTTTAAAGAGTTATATAAAAAAATAGTTTTTCTTCTTAAAAATCCTACAATTGTAAAAGAATTAGGGCAAAATAGTTATAAAGCAGTGATTGAAAATAAAGGTGCAAATGAGAAAACTTTTAAAATAATTAAATCTTATCTTTCTTGATTTCTGCTTTTTTTAATCTATCCATAATTGCTATACCAAGACCTTCTTCTGGAACTGGTTCTGCATAAATTATATCAAGACCTTCTTCATCAAGTTTATGAAGAGATGAGAAGAAATTGCTTGCTGCTTCTCTTATATCACCCTTTTCAGATAGAATTTCTATTTTTAAAAATTTTTCTTTATATAAAGGTTTTTTAAATGCAAGCAATGCTGCCTTTATTCCATCTTTTACTTCTTTATAATCTTTTAAGATTTTTAAAGGTGTTTTTGGAGAATAATGATAAGGAAGTTGTCCTGGAGAAGAAATTTTTTCTGTTTTTTCAATTATTTCAACTTCCCCTATCACTTTTTCTATATCTTCTTTTGGTATCCCTCCAGGTCTTAATATAATATTTCTATCTGTTGTTAAATCAATTACTGTTGATTCTATTCCAACAGGGCATTTCCCTCCATCAATAATTAATTCAATTTTATCTCCAATTTGTTCTTCTACATGTTTTGCTTCTGTTGGACTCAATCTTCCAAAAGTGTTTGCACTTGGTGCTGCTATTGGAAAATCAACTCTTTTTAAAATTTCAAGTGAAATAAAGTGAGATGGCATTCTTATAGCAACTTTATCAAGTCCAGCAGTAACTATATAAGGGACTATTTCAGTTTTAGGTAATACTATAGTCAATGGCCCTGGCCAAAATTTTTCAATAAGTTTTTCTGCTCTTTCATTTATCTCTTTCCATAATTTTTTTATATCTTCCTTCCTTCCAATATGTAAAATTATAGGGTCAAAAAATGGTCTATTTTTTATTTCATATATCTTTGCAACACTTATTGGATTTAAACCATTTGCACCAAGTCCATAAACAGTTTCAGTAGGGAAAGCAATAACTCCACCTTTTTTTAAAATATTAACTGCTTTTTCTAATGATTTTTCAGAAAATTTAAGTATTTCTGCCATTTTTAAATATATTTTTCAATTTTTGAGAGAATTTCTTTTAAAGGTGGGACATCAAACCATTTTCTATCTGTTATTTCATTTGCATAACTTCTATAAATATCAGAAATTGCTTTAAAAAGTTCTATTGGTAAATTAGGTGGCTGTATATCAACATATTTTTTCCATTCAATTTTATTTTTTCTCTTGCTTTCTTCTACTTTTTTATACCAATCAGTTTTTCTATAATATATTCTTGCAATTTCTTTACTTACAGGTAATCCATTATAAGTAAATCTACATTCATCAAGTGTTCCGACAGCGTCAACAAGAATAATGTCTCTATTTTCATCAAATCCAAATTCAAATTTTCCATCCTCATTTATAAGACCAATTTTTTCTACTTCTTTCGTTATTATTTCATTTATTTTTAATGTTTTTAATTTTATTTCCTCTATTTCGCTATCTTTTAAATTACTTATTTCTTTTGCCTCATCCCAGTTTATATATCTATCAGTTAATTCAAGTTTTGTTGAAATATCTATTATTGGTTTTTCAAGTTTCTGTCCAGGTAAAGGCATTTCTTTAAGGCCTATATCTTGCAATTTTAAACTACCATATTTTAATCTTTTAAAAACAGATGACCCTTCTGGTAAATAATTTCTGTATATCACTTCAAGTGGAATAAGAAAATTGACTTTTTCTTCTTTAAAAATAGAATAATCATAGTTATTCCCTTTAATTTCTGGTTTTAAAACCCTTAACATTTTAAATTGAATAATATTGGTTGGTTGGTCAATTTCATTTAATTTCTTAAGATTGCCATTTTTGTCAACAATTCCAATATAATGCGTTTTTATTCCATAACTTTCAAGTTTTTCAAAGAAGTAAGAAGTTGAAATACAAATTGATTTTCCTTTATCTATTATATGGTCTGGCATTTGTCCCCAGTCAAAAACAGAATATCTATCAGAAAAAATAAATCTTCCAATTCCTGTTTCTTCATTTTTAGATTCTTTTATAATTATAATATCTTTAACACTTCCCATTTTTTATTTCTTCATCTGATTTTATTATCTCATTTTTTAATTTTTCTTGATATTTTTTAATTTTTTCTTTTAGTTCAGGATACTTTAAGGATAAAATTTTTACTGCTGATATTGCTGCTTGTTCAGGCTCAAGTACAACAAGTGGTGCAACACCTTTTGGCATTCTTAAACTTGAAAAAATATCAAATCCAGAAAATTTTTCACTATATGGAGGACAACTAATAACTGGTTTTGTAGTATTTGCATCAACAAATCCACTTAAAGCATTACTCTTTCCTGCAATAGTTATAAATACAACATCTTGATTTTCATATTCATTTATAATTTCAAGAACTTTTAAAGGTGTTTTATGAGCAGAACCAATTCTTAAAATAACTTCAACACCAAAATCTTTAATCCTTTTTTCTATTTCTTTTGCCCATTCTATATCTGCTTTTGAACCCATAATTATTATCACTTTCATTTCTTTAATATTATATCACAAATCTAAATTTAGAAATTTGATTTAAACTTTTGATTTTTTATAATAAAATATAAATATGTAGAATAGATAGGAAAATTAAGATGAAAGTTTTAATAATAGGTGGTGGTGGAAGAGAACATGCAATCTGTTGGAAAATAAAAAGTTATTCTGAAAATTATAAAATTTATGCTATTCCTGGTAATGGTGGTATTTCTTTAATAGGAGAATGTATAAAGAAGGATTTAAGTAGTTTTGATGAGATTTTAAATGTTGTTAAAGAAAAGAAAATTGGCTTGATAATTGTAGGTCCTGAAAATCCTCTTTCTGATGGTATTGTAGATTATTTTAAAGTTAAAGGATATAAAATTTTTGGACCGACAAAAAAAGGTGCAATTCTTGAATCTTCAAAATGTTTTGCAAAAGAGTTTATGAAAAAATATAAAATTCCAACTGCTGATTTTGAGATTGCAAATTCATTTGAAGAAAGCATAAAAATTATTGAAAAAAGAAAAATACCTTATGTAATAAAATTTGATGGACTTGCTGCTGGTAAAGGAGTTAGAGTTATTGAAAATTATCAAGAAGGAGAAAATTATCTTGAAGAAATATTTATTAAAAAAATTTTTAAAGGAAAAGAAGAAGTTGTAATTGAAGATTGTTTATTTGGAAAAGAATTGTCTTATTTAATTTTTACAGATACAAATACATATATCCCTATGGTTCCAGCAAAGGATTATAAAAGGGTTTTTGACCAAGATACTGGACCAAATACAGGAGGAATGGGTTGTTATTCTCCACCTTTTTATTTTAATGAAAAACTTGAAGAAGAAATTAAGAAAAAGATTGTAGAGCCAACATTAAAAGGACTTGAGAAAGAAAATATTGATTATAGAGGAGTTTTATATTTTGGTTTAATGATAACTGAAAAAGGTCCTTTTGTTCTTGAATATAATGTAAGATTTGGAGACCCAGAAACACAGGTTATTTTACCGAGGTTGGAAGGAGATTTAATAGAGATTATTGAAAGTACTATTGAAGGTAGTTTGGATAAAATAAAGATAAAATGGAAAGAAGAAAAATCATTATGTGTAATTTGTGCTTCAAAAGGTTATCCGGGTGAATATGAAAAAGGTAAAGAGATAAAAAATATTGATAAGGTTAAAGATGTAATTTTGTTTCATTCTGGAACAAAACTTGAAAATGGCAAAATATTAACAGATGGAGGTAGAGTTTTAGGAATAACAGGAATTGATAAGGATTTTGAAAATTTAAGAGAAAAGGTATACAAAGCAGTTCAAATAATTGATTTTGAAGGAAAACATTATAGAAAAGATATAGGAATTGAATAATGAAAAAAGTTAAAAAGAGGAAGGAAGAAATTAAAATTAAAGAAGTAAGCGAAGAATATAAAGTTGAAAATTATGTTGAAATTCCTTATAAAAAAACTTGTAATTGTCCTGAAAATTATTTAAGTTGTATATCTCCAAAAGAGTGGGTAAA
>JAMWCO010000105.1 GCA_023818785.1 Candidatus Omnitrophota bacterium | reverse complement strand
GTCCCCACCAAATCTGCCTACTTATGCACCAATCCTTTATATTGTAAAGCCATTGTAGATAAACTTTTTTCCATCTTTCAGGATAAAACTTTAATTTCCCTTCTTCTGCAACTTTAATTGCTGGTTCAGCCAATGGTTTCATCTTAACAAACCATTGATTTGAAAGATATGGTTCTATTATTGTATTACATCTATAACAGTGTCCAACCCTATTTGTATAATTTTCAACTTTTGATAAAAGACCAATTTTTTTTAGTTCTTCTACAATTTTCTTCCTACATTCAAATCTTTCATATCCTTTAAATATTCCAGCATTTTCATTCATAATTCCTTCCTCATTCATTATTAGAACAAACTCAAGATTATGTCTTTGTGCAATTTCAAAATCATTTGGATCATGTGCTGGAGTTACTTTAACTGCTCCTGTCCCAAACTCAATTTCTACTTTTTCATCTAAAATTATTGGTATAATCCTTTCTACAAATGGTAATTTTATCTTTTCTCTAACTAAATTTTTATATCTTTTATCTCTTGGGTTAACAGCAACTGCAGTATCTCCAAGCATTGTCTCTGGTCTTGTCGTAGCAACTTCAATAAACCCTCCTTTCAAAACTGGATATTTTATATAATATAAAAAAGTATTTTCATCTTTATATTCAACCTCTTCATCTGATAATGCAGTTTCGCATCTTGGACACCAGTTTATAATCTTTTTCCCTTTATAAATTAGACCTTTCTTATATAACCTTACAAACGCTTCTTTTACAGCATTTGACAAATTTTCATCCATTGTAAATCTTGTTCTTGACCAATCACATGAAGCGCCCAATTTTTTTAATTGGTAAATAATCCTTGAACCATATTTTTCTTTCCATCTCCAAACCTCTTCAATAAATTTCTCTCTCCCAAGATTTTTCCTCGTTAGACCTCTTTTAGCCAATTCTTTTTCTACAACATTCTGTGTTGCTATGCCTGCATGGTCTGTCCCTGGAACCCATAATGAATTATATCCATTCATTCTTCTCCACCTTATCAAAATATCTTGGATTGTATTATTTAAGGCATGTCCCATATGTAAAAAACCTGTAATATTTGGAGGTGGAATCACTATTACATATTTTTTCTTTGATATATCTGGTTTTACATAAAAATATCCACTTTCTTCCCAAAATTTATAAAGTCCTTCTTCTACTTCTTTTGGATTATATTTACTCTCAATTTCAATCATTTTTCTCCTATATAAATAATTTCATTTGATTCATTCAATACTAAAAAATCTCCATTATCAAAGAAGATATTTTTAATTTTCTGCAAAATATTTTCTACTTCCTTTCTCTCACTATTTACAAAACATAAACCAATTATAGCTCTTTGCCACTTATCATGGTAATCAATCTCTGCAATAGAAACATTAAATTTTGATCTTATTTTATCCTGTAATGAATGAATTACTTTTCTTTTGTCTTTTAAACTATTACTTCCTGGAATAATAATTTCAAATTTTAAAGTGCCTATGAACATCTTAAATTTTAAATTTTAACATTTTTTATTAAATTCTCAACTCTTTATAAATTATTTCATAAACTCTTTTAAGTGGAATCCCCTTCTCCTCAGAGATTTTTTTACAATCTTCATACTCAGGAGAAATATTAATTTTTTTTCCATTTATATGTGAAATTTTTACTTTAATTTTTCCTAAGGAAGTATCAATTTCTTTAATATCCCTTTCAAGAAGAATCCTTCTTTCTTTTCTAAATCTTAAACCTATTGTAGTGCTTTCTTTAAATAAAATATCACTAATTTCCTTTAATTTAAAATCTGGAAGAATAATTTCCAATTTAAAAACTGGTCTACCTTTCTTACCAATACCTTGAAATAATGAAACATCAAGAGCACCTGCCTTAAAAAGTTTTTCAAATAAATTACTAAACAAAATTGGATTCATATCATCAATATTTGTTTCAAGAATAATTATTTCTTCTTCTTTCTTAAATGTACCTATTAAAAATTTAACCATATTTGGTAATGGTTCTTCTCTTGTTCCTGCTCCATAACCAACTTTGTATAGATAAAAATCGGAATAAAAAGAAGAAAAATTTGCAATCCCTTTTAAAATAGATGCACCTGTAGGAGTTGTGATTTCAAAATGGCAATCCTTGAAAACCAAAGGTACATCCTTCAAAATATTAATTGTTGCTGGTGCTAAATTTGAAACACCAACAGGACTTGAAAAAACTTCTTCTATTTCAAGTAGTTCAAGACCTATAATTACACTAACTATTTCAACTATTGCATCTATCTGACCTACCTGATGAAAATGTATTTTTTCTTTTTTTTCTTTATGAACAGATGCCTCACTTTCTGCAAGAATTTCAAATATTTTAATTATCTTTTCTTTTGTTTTTAGTGAAAAAGAACTTTTTTCAATTATATTAAGTATTTTTTCATAAGGTATTCTATCATCCCATTTCTCATTTGATTCAACAATAAATTTTGTTCCTTCAATTAAGTGCCCAAAACTAGTTTTTCTTTTCACCTTTTCTGTCTTAATCTTATAATTTTCAATGGGTAATTTTTTAAGTTGTTTTTCTAATGTTTTTATATCAAGTTCAGCATCTATTAAAGAACCGGCAAGCATATCACCTGCACATCCATTCAAAACATCAAAAAATCCAATTTTACTCATTCTTTTTTCTTATTGATAACCTGTGAAATAGCATTCTTTAAAATATCAATTTCTGTCCCCTCTTTAAACTTAATAGTAACTATTTCTTCTTTAATTTTTTCAACCTCTCCTATTAAACCACCAACCGTAATAACTTTATCACCTTCTTTCAACGCATCTAACATTTTTTTATGAAGTTTCTGTTTTTTTTGTTGAGGTAATATCAAAAGAAAATAAAAAACAAAAAATATCAAAATAAGTGGAAGTAAAGCACCAAATGGAGAAACTTGAGGTACTGGAGTTGTTGTTTGGGCAAATAAATCCATTTTACCCCCTCGTTTTTATTATCTTTTTTTCTTCTTTAAACTTTTAAAATAATTTTCAGTCAATTCTTTTATTCTCTTTGAAACAAAATAATTAATTGTCCCTTCTGGATAAGTGCCTTCTTCTCTTTTTTCACCTGCTGGAATACCAGTTAAAATTTCAATACCTTCATCTATCGTTTTAACAGCCCAGATATGGAACATCCCTTTTTCAACCGCTTCAATAACTTCATCATTTAAAACAAGATTTTTTAAATTTCTTTCAGGAATAATAACTCCTTGCTCTCCTGTTAACCCTTTTGCCTTACATGTATAATAAAATCCTTCAATTTTTTCATTTATCCCTCCAACAGGTTGAACTTCTCCTTTTTGATTTACAGAACCAGTTACTGCTATTCCTTGTTTTATAGGAATATTTGCAAGAGCAGATAATAAAACATAAATTTCTGTTGATGATGCACTATCACCTTCAATTTCCTCGTATAATTGTTCAAAACACAAACTTGCAGAAAAAGCAATTATTCCCTCTTTTCCATATTTTTCATATATGTAATTATTTAAAATTAAAAAACCTTTATTATGAATTCTACCTGCAAGTTTAACTTCTCTATCAATATTTATAGCACCACTTTTCCCTACATAAACATTACAAGTTATTTTAGATGGTTTCCCAAAACTATAATCACCAAGAGATATAACAGATAATCCATTAATTTCTCCAACTTTTTCACCTTCTGTATCTACTATAATAATTCCTTCTTTTATCAATTCTTCAATTCTTTTTTCTATCAAATTTGACCTATAGACTTTTTCTTCAAGTGCTTTTTTTACATGCTTTTCTTCAACAATAGGGGAATTATCAACACTTGCCCAGAAATTTGCTTCTCTTATTATATCAGCAATCTCAATGAATCTTGTAGTAAGTTTATTCCTATCTTCAACAATTCTTGAGCCATATTCTATTATTTTACCAACAGCAAATTTATCAAAATGTAGTAAATTTTCTTCTCTACATATCTTACTAATAAAAGAAGCATAATTTTTGTATCCTTCTACATTTTTATCCATAATTAAACTGAAATCTGCTCTAACCTTAAAAAGTTTCCTGAAGTCCTCATCATAAGTATATAAAAGATAATAAAAAATCGGATGTCCAATAAGTATAACTTTTACATCAAGAGGAATTGGGAAAGGCTTTAATGTTGGTGTATTTATAAGTCTAAATTGTTCATTTAAATCTTCTATAATTATTTCATTATTTTTTAAGGCTCTTTTTAATGTTTCCCATGCAAAATAATTCTTAAAAAGGTCAAGAACCTGCAAAATTAAATATCCACCATTTGCTTTATGTAAAGCCCCTGGTTTTATCATTGTAAAATCAGTTACCATTGCTCCAAAATGGGGTCTATATTCTATTCTTCCACAAAGATTGTAAGCAGTTGGATTTGTTTCTTTTACCACTGGTGCTCCTTTTGTTTGGGAATTATCTATTAAAACATTTACAGTATATCTATATAAAGAAGGCTCTCTTTCAGGAAGTTTTAACCCAGGCAATATTTCAATTTCTTTCTTTTCTTTGAAATCATCTATGTTTTCTATCATATCTTCTTCAACTTCATTAAGATAATCGCATACATCTTTAAAATCCTTATATTTTTCCTTTAATTCCTTTATTTTCGGAGATATGGTAAATTTTGCTGTCTCTTTTTCAAGTCTATTTAACTTTTCCTTCGCTTCTTTTTCATGTTCTCTTATCTTCCTTAAAACATTCTCCAATTCTTCATATAAAACCTCTTGCTTTTTTCTTATCTCATTCTTTGCTTCATCCGTTAATTTTTCTATTTCTTCTTCTTTTATTGGCTGTCCTTCTATTAAAGGTATAAAAATCACTCCAGATGGTGTTTGTTTAATCTGAAAATTAGCATCTTTGGCTGCCTTTTCAATCTCTTCAAAAAGTTCATTCCTTTTACTCTGGAATTCTTTTATAATTTGGTTTCTGTGCTCTTCATAAATCTCACTTTCAAATGTTTTAGGAAGTTCAACTTTTAATTCATTTATAAGAATTTCCATATCTCTTTTAAATTCATTAGCCTTACCCGCTGGAAACCTTAAAACATTTGGAATGTCAGGATTTTTAAAATTATAAACATAACACCAATCATCAGGTGTTTTCCCTTCTTCTGCAATTTTTTTTACCGCCTGTTCTACAGAAGTAGTTCTTCCACTTCCTGTAATTCCTGTAACAAAAATATTATAGCCTTTGCTTTTTATTCTCAATCCAAACTCAAGCGACCTTTTAGCCCTTTCCTGACCTATAATTCCTTCAAGAGGTGGAACTTCTTCAGTTGTTTGAAAATTTAAATATTTTAAGTCATATTTTGCTTTCAAATATTCAACACTTACTTTATATTTTTTCATTTTTAAAAATCTTTTTAATTAAATAATTTTACAACTTCATTTCAATAAAGTCAAATTTAAGGTTTTTTAAAAAGATAAACTTCAACAAGATAATAGAATTCTTTCTTGCCTTTTAATCTACTTAAAAGTTTTTCATTATATATATACTTTTTTTCTAAAATTTTTTTATAATTTTTCTCAAAAATTTCTTTTATTTTTTCTGAAAGTAAAGAACTGTTTACAAAATCAAGTGTGAGAAAAATCCTTTTTTTGTCTTTTAATATCATTTCTATATTT
>JAMWCO010000104.1 GCA_023818785.1 Candidatus Omnitrophota bacterium | reverse complement strand
CAATTGAAGCGAAGGAAGGGGTTAGAATTGAAAGTGAAAATCAAACACTTGCTACAATTTCTTTTCAAAACTATTTTAAACTTTATAAAAAAATAGCAGGAATGACAGGGACTGCATTAACAGAGGCACTTGAATTTAAAGAAATATACAAACTTGATGTAATAGTAATACCAACAAATAAGCCATTACAAAGGAAAGAATATGATGATGAAATATATGCAACAGAAAAGGAAAAATTTAATGCAATAGTAAAAGAGATAGAAGAACTTTATAAAATAGGAAGGCCTGTCCTTGTTGGAACAATATCAATAGAAAAGGCAGAAAAATTGAGTAGAATGCTTGACAAAAAGAATATTCCACATAGGGTTTTACATGGCAAAAACCATGAAGCAGAAGCATCTATTATAGCACAGGCAGGAAAATTAAAAAGTGTTACTATAGCAACACAAATGGCAGGAAGAGGAGTAGATATAATTCTTGGAGGGAATCCTGAAATAATAGCAAGAGAAGAAACAATAAAAATATTATGGAGTAGAAAAAGAGAGAAAAAACATATAAAGACAGAGTTTATAGAAATAATAAATGAAATTGAAGAAAAATATAAGAAAAGACAAGAAGAAATAGAAATAAATATAGGAAATCAGTTGAAATCCATTAAAGGGAAATTAATTGAATTAGAAAAAATTTTCTATCAAAAAGAAAAAGAAGTGAAAGAGTTATTTGAAAAAGAATTATTTGAAAAAAACTCAAATGGGTTTTTTAACAAATATGAGAGGAAATTATTAAAGTTAAAATCAATATATGAAACAAATAATGCAAAACTTCAAGAAATGAGTATTCAATATAAGGATAAGCCTGAAAGGTTAAAAGAGATAAAAGAGATAACAGGAAAGAGTTATAGAGAATATGTAAATTATAAAAATTCTTTAAAAAAGATATTTGGAATTTATACAAGGGAAGATATAGAGGAAAAAAGAAGTATCTTGCTTGAATATATAGAAAAGGGTGAAAAGAAAATATTAAATTGTATAGAAGAATTAAAAACATCTATTTTCTCTTATCTAAAAATTCTTGAAAATACCTATTCTGAAATTATTACTGATGAGAGTATAAAAAAAGAGAGGAAAAAAATAAATAAATATATTGAATTTCTTGAAGAATTAAAAGAAATAGATTTAGAAAAAACTCTTCCTGAAATTAAAAAAAGAGAATTTCTTGTTTATAAAATGTTAGAAGAATTATTTGTAGAGATTGAAAAGAAAATTTTTGAAAAATATTCTCCAGAATATTCTCAGATAGAAAAAGAATACCAAAAGGAACTTAGAGAATATGAAAAACTCCAGAATAAATATACAGACCAATTAAATCTTGCAAGAGAAGAATATGAAAAAGAAAGAAGCCAATATGAAGAAGAGTGGAAAAAGATAAGGGAGGATATAGAAAAAAGTCCAGAAGAATTTAAAGAGATATACCAACAACTTCTTGAAAAATATAAAAAACCATGGGAAGAAGAACATAAAAAAGTAGTAGAACTTGGAGGACTTCATATTATTGGAAGCGAAAGATATGAAGCAAGAAGAATTGATAATCAGTTAAAGGGAAGGGCAGGAAGACAAGGAGACCCTGGTTCTTCAAAATTTTATCTTTCTTTTGAAGATGACCTTTTGAGAATTTTTGGAGGAGAAAGATTAAAGGGAATTATGGGGAAATTGCCAGAAGGAGAAAAGATAACACATCCTTTAATAACAAGAATGATAAATAATGCACAGAAAAAAGTAGAAGGAAGAAATTTTGAAATTAGAAAAAATCTTCTTGAATTTGATAATGTTTTGAATGAACAAAGAAATATTATTTATTCTTTAAGGCAGGATATCCTTGAAAACAGAAATATAGAAGAATATTTAAAGGAATATATAGAAGAAATATTTGAAAATCGTTTTAATGAATATCTTGATGAAAAAGTTAAACCATATATGTGGAATATAGAAGGACTTATAAAATACTTTAAAACAACTTTTAATATAAATTTAGAAGTTGAAAATTTTGATAATATTCAAAATTATTTGGAATGGAAGGATAGATTAAAGGAAAAAATAAAAAATACTTTATTCTCTATTTTAGAAGAAAAGAAAAGTCAAATAGGTGATTTTTTTGATGAGATTAAAAAATTTATATTTTTACAGGTTATAGATAATAGATGGAAAGCACACTTAAGAGCAATGGATGAGTTAAGAGAAGGGATAAGTTTAAGGGCTTACGCTCAAAAAGACCCTTTAATTGCATATAAACATGAGTCTTTTCAATATTTTAATGAAATGTTAACAGCAATTAAAGAAGAAGTAATTGGGAACTTATTAAAAATACAAATAACAGAAAAAGTCCCTCTTAAAATAAGACAAGTAGAAAAAAGTTTTGTCCATAAAGAATATGAACAATTTGCTATAACAAAAGAACCTGTTTCTGCATCTATTGAATCTCAAAAGATAGAAAACAAATTATATGGAGAAAAAGAATCAAATATCCCTATAAGAAGACAAAAAATAGGGAGGAATGAGCCCTGTCCATGTGGAAGTGGGAAAAAATATAAACATTGTTGTGGGAAAAATCTTTAAAACATTTGTAAAAGGAGTGTAAAAGATGGAAAAAGATATTCAAAATATCTGGAATATTCTTTTAAAAAATGTAGAAGAAAGAATAAATAACCCAAGAACTTTTGACTTATGGATTAAACCTGTAAAATTATTAGAAATAAATGATAATATAATAAAAATTGAAATACCAAGTTTAAGTTTTGAAAGAAATTTTTTCCCTTTTATAGGAATTTTGAAAGAAGAATTTTATAAAATATCTGGTGTTATGCCAGAGATTGAAATTGTATATCCTATAGAAAGTAAAGAAGAACAATTGCATTCTTTTGAACTTTCTTTAAATCCAGAATATACATTTGAAAATTTTGTTGTTGGACCTTGTAATCATCTTGCACATGCTGCATCTCTTGCTGTTGCTCAATCACCAGGAGTTTCATATAATCCTCTTTTCCTTTATGGTGGAGTAGGTCTTGGGAAAACACATCTTATGCAGGCAATTGGACATTTTGTAAAAAGTAAGAGCAATATTAAGATAGTTTATATTCCTTCAGAATATTTTGTAAATGAATTTATTGCAAGTATAAAGAATAAAACAACTCATATATTTAGAAATAAATTTAGAAGTGTTGATTTCCTTTTAATAGATGATATTCATTTTATTGCAGGGAAAGAAGGGACACAAGAAGAATTTTTCCATACATTCAATTTTTTGTATGATAAAAGAAAACAAATTGTTCTTTCAAGTGATAAACCACCGAAGGAAATAAAATTCCTTGAGAAAAGACTTGTTTCAAGATTTGAATGGGGACTTGTAGTTGATTTACAGGTTCCTGATTTTGAAACAAGGGTTGCTATTATAAGAAAAAAATGTGAATTAAGGAATCTTTCTTTAAGTGATGATTTTGTTTTTTATATATCAGAAAAAATAAAAGATAATATAAGGTTAATAGAAGGTATTTTAAATAGTTTAGTTGCAAATACTTTATTACTTGGTAGAGAGATTAATAAAATTTTAATTGATGAGGCAATAGAAAAAGTATATAATTTAAAAAAAGATGAAAAGAAGTATATTAATTTGAAAAAGATAATAGAAGTTGTAAGTGAAAGTTTTGGTTTAACTCCTGAAGATATAAAAAGTGAAAAAAGAGTGAAAAATATAATTTTGCCAAGACAAATAGCAATGTATTTGAGTAGAGAGTTAACAGATACATCTTTAAATTCAATTGCTATAGAATTTAATGGTAAAGACCATACAACTGTTTTACATGCATATAAAAAAATAAGAAATTTGATAGAAAAAGATAAAAATTTGAAGGATATAATTGAAAATATAAAGAAAAAATTGATTGAATAGTTTTTATGATTTAAATTATTGATAGTTATTTTTTTATAAAGTTTTTAACAATTTTCACATTGACTATTATTATTAATTTAAAAAAGGAGGAATAATGAAAATAAATATAAATAGTGAAGTAATTAATAGTGCTTTAAATTATATATCAGATATTTTACCTTCAAAACCACAAATTGCGATTTGTGGTGGAATTTTTTTAGAATGTAAAGATGATAATTTAATTTTAATGGCGACTGACTTACAAAATACAGTCAAGATTTCAATAGAATGTGATATTAAAGAAAAAGGACAAACTGTTATCCCTGGTAAACAATTTATCTCTCTTTTAAAACAATTTAAAAAAGAAGAGATAAGAATTGAAAAAAAAGAAAAATTTATAAATATTATAAGTGAAAAAGGTCAATATTCATTTATAGAGATGGAAATAGAAGATTTCCCTAAACTCCAAAAATTTTCTTCAGAAATAACTTTCAAAATAAAAGGAGAAACACTTAAAGAAGGATTTAAAAAAACAATTTTTTGTATAGACCCTGAAGAACCGAGACAACAATTTAGAGGAGGTTTATTTGAAATTAAAGATAAATTTATAAATATTATTGGAACAGATACAAGAAGATTGTCACTTTTTTCTATAATATTTGGTGATACATTTAAAAAACAGATAAAAGTACTTTTGACACATGCATTAATGAAAAAAATGATAAATATATTAAATGAGACAGATGTTGAAGTTTTGATTGGAAAAAATAATATATCATTTCAAACCAACTTTATAAAAACTACAGAAGAAAATAAAAAAATTACAGGTAATATTTTGATTATTTCTCAATTACTTACAGGAGCAGAAGAATTTCCTGATTATGAAAAAGTTATTCCTGATATAAAAAAATCAAAGGTTTCAAAAATTAATAAAGATGATTTACTCTCCTCTCTTAAAAGAATTTCCTTATTTACAACAGAAATGAATAATAAAGTTAAATTAAGTTTCAAAAAAGATTTATTGATAATTTCTACAACAGGAGAACTTGGAGAAGCGCAGGAAAAAATAAATATTTCTTATAATGAAGAAGAGACAGATATTGCTTTCCAACCAGATTTTTTAATTGATTTTTTAGAGGTAATAGAAAATGAAGAATTTTTATTTTCTTTTACCTCTTCTTTAAAACCAGTTTTAATGAAACCAGATGAAGAAGCACCCTTTTTATATGTTTGTATGCCTTTAAAAATAGAATAAATGGAAAAAATAGATAAAATTGTAAAAGAAGTTATAAAAGGGATGAAAGATATATATGAAAGAAATAGAAATATAGATATCTCTGTTGTTTGGACAAGATTAATAGATAATGGATTAAAAGGGAAGTCTTATGTTTTATATGAAAAAGAAAAAAAATTATATGTGAAGGTAGAAAGTAGTTGTTGTCTTTCTTTATTAAGGATGCAAAAAAAAAGGATAATGGAGAAATTGAAAGAATATGGATTTAATTACATAGATATAAAGTTTTTAATTTAAAGGAGGTTTATATGTTTAAAGGAGCAATAGTAGCAATTGTAACTCCTATAAAAAATGATAAAATTGACTATGAGGCATATAAAAAACTTATTGATTTTCAGATAAAAAATAAAACAGAAGGAATTTTAACATGTGGATGCACAGGGGAACCAGCAACTTTATCTTACCAAGAACATAAAGACCTAATAAAATTTACTGTTGAATATGTAAATAAAAAAGTTCCTGTTATTGCTGGCACTGGTTCAAATAATACAAAAGAAGCGATTGAACTTA
>JAMWCO010000103.1 GCA_023818785.1 Candidatus Omnitrophota bacterium | reverse complement strand
TGGAACATATATATCACTTGTTGAAGGGAAAAAATCTGGTCTTATTTTAACTGCTGCTGGTGATGAATTTGAAGGAGCAGACCTTGTAGTTGAAAGTTATTTAAGAATGGTTGAATATCATAAAATGGTAGATATTGGAAGAATTGTTGTTTGTAATGTTTTATCAGAGAGGGATATTTTTGAAAATTCAGAGATAAAAAAGAAAATAGAAAATTTTATTGAAAATTTAAAATGAAAAAAATTATAGATTTTAAGTTTTTTTTAAATGGAATATGGAAGGAAAATCCAATACTTTTTATAATGCTTGGACTTTGCCCTGTTCTTGCTGTAAGTGGTTCTGTAAGAGATGCTCTTGGTATGGGAATTGCTGTTATTTTTGTTTTAACTGGTTCAAATCTTGTAGTATCTTTAATAAGAAAAATAGTCCCTTCTCATGTTAGAATTCCTGTTTATATAGTTGTTATTGCTACTTTTGTTACAATTACTGATTATACCCTTGCTGCATATTCTCCTCAGATACATAAAAATCTTGGTGTATATCTTCCACTAATTGTTGTAAACTGTATTATTCTTGGAAGGGCAGAAGGGTTTGCTTCAAAAAATAACATTTTTAATTCAATACTTGATGGACTTGGAATGGGAATTGGTTTTACTCTTATTATATTTGTCATTTCATCAATAAGAGAGATACTTGGAAATGGCACTTTTATGGGGAAAATTTTATTTACAAATTTTAATCCATTTTTAATTATGATTATGCCACCAGGAGCATTTTTAGTAATAGGACTTTTAATTGCATTAAAACAGAAAATTGAAAAAGGAAAGAAAATATGTTAAATGAAACAAATTTATTTTTTATATTTCTCTCTGCTTTTTTAATCAACAATATTTTACTTATAAGATTTTTAGGTCTTTGTTCTTTTATTGGTATTTCTACAAATATAAAATCATCAATTGGAATGGGCATAGCAGTTATTTTTGTTACAGTTATGGCTTGTAGTATAAGTTGGGTTATTTATCATTTTTTACTTCTACCATTTCATCTTGAATATTTAAGAACAACTACATTTATTTTAACAATCGCTTCTTTTGTTCAGTTTGAAGAAATGATAATAAGAAAGAAATTACCTACATTATATCGTGCATTTGGAATTTATTTACCTTTAATAACTACAAATTGTGCAATTTTGGCAAGTG
Organism: Candidatus Omnitrophota bacterium; assembly: GCA_023818785.1. Classification (GTDB taxonomy): domain Bacteria; phylum Ratteibacteria; class UBA8468; order B48-G9; family JAFGKM01; genus JAMWDI01. The sequence continues at coordinate 4,533 of JAMWCO010000103.1, read as the reverse complement.
CATTTCTTGGAATTGATTATAAATTCTCTTTTATACAAAATCTTGTTTTTTCACTTGGTATTTCATCTGGTTATTGTTTTGTAATAATTGTTTTTTCTACTATAAGAGAAGAAATTGAAATTGCTCCAATCCCTGAAAGTTTTAAAGGTATTCCTATTGCTTTTATTCTTGCAGCACTTATGAGTTTAGCGTTTCTTGGATTTAAAGGACTTTTTAAACTATAATGTTTTTCTTTTTTCCTGTTCGTGATGAATATGGTGTAAAAAAATTTCCGATAATAGTCACATTAATAATTTTTGTTAACTCTCTTATATATTTTATTTTTGGTTTTACTTCAAAGTATGAACAAATTGTCTTAAATTATGGCTTTATACCTTCAAATTTTTCTTTGAAAACTATGATAACTTCTATGTTTCTTCATGGAGGACTATTTCATCTTGGTTTTAATATGTGGTATTTATGGCTTTTTGGAGACAATATTGAGGATAGATGGGGAAAAATAAAATTTTTAATTTTCTATCTTTTTTCAGGGATTTTTGCAAGTATTTTATATTCATTGTTAATTCCTAAAAGATTTATGAAGATTCCTGTTATAGGTGCATCTGGAGCAGTTTCAGGAGTTCTTGGTGCCTATGCTGTAATATTTCCTAAAAGTAGAATAACATTTAAATATTTAATATTTTTAACATGGGGTGAATTTGAGATCTATTCTTATATATGGCTTTTTTTATGGTTTTTTATACAAACATTAAACACATTATTTGTTTCTTTGTACTCTATTCAATCACAAGTTGCATATGCTGCCCATTTTGGTGGTTTTTTATTTGGAATGATTATAGGAATTGGGACAAAAGTTTATAGAGAAGTAAAATATAGGGAAAATGTTATTATGGGAAAAAATATGTTATTACAATTACTTGGTGGAAAAGAAAAATTCTTATACAATGTAGAGCAAATTGCAGAAATTGATATGATAAAAAATAAAATAAAAAATATTATATATGAAGATAGAGTTACTGCAACTAAATTTTATAAAGAAGGTATAAGTAAATATCCTGATATATGTTTACCAGAAAAAATACAATATGAAATTGCTGAATCGCTTAATAGACAAGGGGAAAAAGAATATGCTTTAACTGCTTATAAAAATTTTATTCTAAATTATCCTTTAAGTAAACTTGCAGACAATGCTTTACTTTCTTTTGGTAAAATATGCTTTGAATTAGAAGATTATGAAAAGGCAAAACAAGCATTTCTTCAAGTAGTAATATTTTATCCTTATAGTGATGCTTATGAAGAAAGTAAGTATTATCTTGAAAAATTATTACCTGAAAAATTTCAAAGTAAGCATATCATTTCCAAACTATAGAAAAAGTGAAAAGATTTTTACCTTCTGCAGAGATAGCAAATTTACCATCTGGAACTGATGAAAGATATGAAATTCTTTCTTTTAAAGTATATTTCCATAAAGATTTTTTATCATATGATAGAAAATATAAAAAATTGCCCTTTTTACCAGAAATTAAATCAAGTAGTTCTGTATTAAAAATGTTAAACTCAACTTCTTCATCAACTTTAAAATTTTTTATTTCATTTCCTTCTAAATCAAACAAATATATTTTCCCTTTTTCTGTTTCTACACAGACATAATTTTCACTACTTTCAATATTAATAATTTTTTCTTTAATATCTTTCTTCCAGTTTAAATTTCCATCTTCTTTATAACAAAAGAATTCTCCATTCTCAATCCCAATAAAAACAAATTCTGCATTCTCTGTTATATTCAATGATGAAACAAAATTGGATAGATCAACATCCCAGAAAGTTTCTCCATTTCTATCTATATAAAAAACTTTTTTATCAACTCCAGCAACAATAAATCTCCCATTTTCAGAAATTCCAATTCCTCTTCCATAATTTCCTGTTTTTTTTGTCCACAATATCTTTCCATTACTCGTAATAAAATATAATTTCCCATCAAGAGTAAATATAGAAAAATAATCTCCAGTTGGAGCAATTGAAACTTTAACTATTTTTTCTGCCATTTTTAATCTTGTTATTACCACTCCTTTTTCATTTAACAAATATACAGAGCCAGAATCACATCCAACTAAAATTCTTCTTCCATTTTTTGAAATTTTTAAATCAGTAATTAAACTATCTGTTTCATAACTCCATAAAAATTTTGTTTCTGGAAGGTATAATTGATAAGGGATATCCAGACCCTGAAAATTTACAACAAATCTTTTTATAAGATTAGGAATATATTTTATATCATCTGTTTTATATTCGTAATGCTCAAACCATCTTCCTTTACTAACAGAAAAGATATCAACATTTAAAATATAACTATTTATAATTTGAGTAAGAGATGGTTTTAAAATATAATCTGTATTTAAAATTTTCCCTACAATTGCAAGTTCTTCATCCTCTATCTCTTTTTCAATAAATTTCTGTTCATTCAAAACCTTTTCAAAATCCTGTCTTGGAATAACAATTATATTTTTAATATTTTTAACTTCATTCAAAAAAATATCAAAAAACTCTGATTGAACAAAAGAAGGTATTTCAATATAAACAGGCAAAAGAACTATAACTCTATTTTTTTTCAATTTGAAATTAATATCTTTTATTTTCTTCTCAATAAATTCATATGTATAATCTCTCCCCCAATAATTTTTACTTTCTATAAGTTTAATCATTGCATTGTATAAATTTAAAGCATAATTATACATCCCTTCTTTTTCATAAATTTCTGCAAGTAGTATATAATAATTTGCATCAGGGATTATTGAATTATTAATATACATTTCAAAATATTTTATTGCCTCCTTTGTATAACCTATGTCTAAACAAAAATCTCCTATTATTCTATAAATAAAAGCAGTTGGAGTTGCATATTTTAAATATCTCAAACTTTCTTTATTTCTTGGCCATCCACTTGGCCAGTTAGAAGGTAAAAATGGTTCACAATTTTCTGTTTTTTCTTTTGCCTTTCTCAAATATGAATCCGCATTTTTATCATTTCCTTTATTTGAATAATAATTTGCTTTTTCAATATATCTCCAAACTTCATTAGGGAAAATAATAGAAAGGTCTTTATTTTTTTCATACCATGAAGAAGTAAACCCAAATAAAATAATAAAAAAATAAATAAATATAAACTTTTTCATTGACTCTCCTTAAAAATTAATAAACCAAATTGATCAGGTATATCTATTCTACCTGTCCATGTAGAAGTAACATAATTGTTTATTTCCCTTTGAAAATTTATATTCCATTTTATTCCACTATCTATTTTTTCTATTTTCAAATCTTTTAAAGGGATAGAAAGTTCTGCAATCCATTTTCTTACCATTCCTGGTTGAGATAAATTTGTTTTACATTTCCAATTTGAATTCCATAATTTCTCACTATTTTCTTCTTTATAAAATTTCCAAACATAACTATATTTTATATCCATAAGGGGATGAAAAACAAATTGATACCATTCATTAGATGAATTTTTTGGATTTAATGAAATAGTTATAAAATCTCTTGTATCATAACCAATCTCTTTTGGAGGATTTTCACATATAAATAAAAAGTAAATATTTTCATTATCATATAGACTGGCGACTTTTGTTTGAATATCCAAAGGGACTTTTTCATCTACAATCATTACAAACTCATTTATATCTTGAACCATTTTCCATATTTTCTCTTCATCTTTTCCATCTACTTCTATAGGTATCTCTGTTTTGTAAGAATAAATTATTTTAGGTCTTAATTCTTGAACGCCAATTTTACTTTTGTATATTTCTTCTCTAATAGATGGAACTTTTCTTCTTAAATTTAAAGGAATCTCTTTATCTTGAAGATAGATATTGGCTAATGTTCTTATTGGCTCAACATTTATTTCAGAGAATCTTACAAGAATTTCTAAACCACTTATCTCTCCCATTCTTGCAAGTCCATATGCGGAAAGAAGTTTAACATCCAGTTCAGAATCATAGAGTTTTTTAAAGAGAATATAAGAATAATATTTGTCATTCAAATATATGAGGGATTCAATAGCCAACTTTTGTAAATTTATATCTTCATTGTTAATATTTTTTAAAATTACATTGATGCCATCTTTCTTTCCCATTTTAGATAAAGCCCAGGCACAAATAATCTGATATTCAGAGTCAAAATGGTTTAATCCCTGTTTTAAAATACCTATTGAATTTCTATCCCGAATCTCCCCTAAAATAATAGCACATAACTTCTTCATTTCTATATCTGGACCTTTCATCAATTCTCTAATATTTTTTGAAAATAATCTATTTGGATTTTCCTTTAAAACTAAAACTGCTTTTTTTCTAACTTCAGGATATTTACTATAAAACATTTTTAATAATAATTTATTTACTTCTTTACTTCCTATAAAATTTTCAACTTTTTCAATTATAAAATCTCTCTCTGATTGATTTGGGCTTTCTATCATATAAATACATTCTTTTATAATACTGCTAAGATATCTTGAACTTGTTTTTCTTATTTTTAAATCAA
>JAMWCO010000102.1 GCA_023818785.1 Candidatus Omnitrophota bacterium | reverse complement strand
AAAAAAAAGTAAAAATTAACAATAAAAAGATTGAAAATAAATTAGAAAGGATATAACTTTCCTTTTTCAAGAATATAAATTTTATTACATACTTTTTTTATAAAGGAAAGGTCATGAGAAGCAATACAGTATGTTAAATCATTTTCAATTAAAAATTTCTCTATTTTTTTACTTATTTTTTCATCAAGTCCTGTAGTTGGTTCATCAAGAAGATATATTTCTGGCTCCATTGATAAGATTGTTGCAATTGCTACAACTCTTTTTTCTCCATAAGAGAGTGTATGAGAAAATCTATGCTTTAATTTTTCTATTCCAAGTAATTTAATTGTTTTGTTCACCCTCTCTTCTACATTTTCTCTTGATAATCTTAAATTTAATGGCCCAAATGCAATATCTTCTTCAACAGTTGGAGAAAATAATTGGTCATCTGAGTCCTGGAATAAAAAACCAATCTTTTTTCTGACTTCCACAAAATCACTCTCTTTTTCCATTTTTTTACCAAAGATTTTTATTTCTCCTTTTTCAACTTTTATAAGTCCAACAATTGTATAAAGCAAAGTTGTTTTTCCACTTCCATTTGCTCCTTTTATACCAATCCTATCTCCTTTATAAATAACGAGGGAAAGATTATTAAGAACAATTCCAGTTCCTGGATAGGAAACATTTATATCCTTTAATTCAATTATTTGATTTTCAGATATATTATCCATACAAAATAAATTATAACAGAAAGACAGATTATTGTATCTTTTTTTGACCATTTAAAATGGTAATATGTCCAGAATATCCCAGAAAAAGACCTTAAAATCATTGCTTTATATATCCTTTCACTTCTTTCGTATGACTTTAAAATTATAAGTCCAAGTAAATTGCCAATTGTTCTGTATGTATGAATATCATTCTTGGGGACAAAACATCTAACTCTCATTGCTTTTTGTAATCTATTTTTTTCATTTTCAATAACAGGTATATATCTTGTTGAAAGGAAAAAGATATTAACAAGTTTTTTTGGTAAATATAAATGATGGAGAGCATGAATAACTCTTATAGGATGTGTTGAAAAAATTAAAACAAAATTTGTTATGAAGATTAAGTTTGCTTTTATAGTAATTAAAAAAGCATATCTTATTCCTTGGTAAGTTACTTTAAATTTTAAAAAATTAAAAAGGACTTTACCACCAATACTAAAAGGAAGAAATAGCCAACATAAAAATATGAAAATATTTACAGAAATAAAACTTTTGAAAAATTTTTTAAAATCAGAGATAAAGAAAACAAGAACAACTGGTAAGATAAGATAATACTTAAAAATTTCTATATTTTTTTCAAGAGCAACTAAAATAGAATAAGTAAAAGAACACAAAATCCTTAATCTTGGATCTATTTTTTCCATTCGGAGGACCGTCCTCGGAAGTATAAAAAAATTCCTAAAATACCAAAAATATAACCAATCCCTCCAATTATATCTGTAATTTTAGCCTTTTTTCTTTCTCTTTCAAACTCTTTTAAAATTGGATTTATTGCTTTTTCAACACTCTCTTCAACTATCTTTTTTATTTCATCCCCACTTATAATTTTCTCTACTATAAGATCTTGTCTTTTTTCTATCTTCTTTTCTAATTCAATTTCTTCCTCTGTTTTGTGTCCCATATCTGCAATTAATACTATTTTTATTTTTTGAGCATCTGGAATATTAAAAGAAAAAATACCATTTTCATCTGTTTTCCCTTCAACAATCTTCTCCTTTTTTTCATTGTAAATTTCAATAAGTGAATTTTTACAAGGTTTACCATCAGAAAAATATCCTTCAACAAAAATTTTATCTCCTTCTTTATATGTGAAAATATTTACTTTATGGCAAAAAGATAAAGAAGAAAAAGTTAAAAAGATAAAAATTATCTTTTTCATTTTATCCCTCCAATATTTCTTTTTTTGTTTTACTTAAAAATGAAAGAATAAAACCAGTTATTATACCTTCAATAAAAGCAATTGGCAAATGAGCAAAAAATATTGCTTTCCCAAAATTTTTAAAAAAACTTCCAGTAAAATAAAGAGATAGAAAAACAGAAAGGCAGGATAAACTAATTGAAAAAAATCCAGAGAGAAATCCTGTTATAAAATAATTTTTTTTCAAAAATGGTCTAAATAAATAATATGAAATTACTGCTGGAATTGCCATATTTGCAGTATTTGTCCCAAGAGAAGTTAGTCCCCCAAATTGAAATAAAATTGCTTGTAAAAATAAAGCAAGTAAAATACATGGAAAACTCTTCCATCCAAGAATTATTCCACATAAACCATTTAAAACAAGATGGGTACTTGTTGGTCCAATTGGAATATGAATAAGTGATGCAACAAAAAAAGCACTTGTTAATAGAGAAACCTTTGGATAATCTTCAAATTTTAAATTCTTAATACCAATAAAAGTTCCTCCTATTGTTATTAAAGCACCAACTCCTAAAACCTTTCCTGATAAAACACCTTCTGATATATGCATTTTATTTCATATCATAAACTTTAATCCACAAAACACCAGCAACTTCAACTTCTTTACCATTTATCTTTTTTTCATCTGTACAAATTGCTGAAAATCCATACCATCCACTTTTAGGGAAAGAATAATAAAATACACCATTTTTATCTGTTTTTATAACCTGTGTTATAAAAGGAGAATATGGTGCCTTTAAGTTTCCTTTTTCATTATAATATTCAATTTCAACATTACAAAAAGGGACTTCTTTCCCATTAAATTTAACTATCCCATAAAAAGTATTTCCTGCATAAATCCCATAAGGCCTTACAAGAGGTATAATTTCAACTTTTAGTCCAATTTCTTTATCCCAACTATCTTCCATCCCAAATCCATTTACAATAACTTTTGTATAATGAATTATATATTTTTCTTCTGCTGGCTCAAAATATGGTTTAGGTATATAGTAAAATATATAATCACCAGGCCTTTTTAAATTATAACTTAAAATCCATCCTTTATGACTTTTTTCATCTGAATAAAATTTGAAATTTGTTTCCTTTAACTGATTTAATAATGATAATTTTTCACCTTTAGATAAAATACTAAATTCTTCTGGTTTTTCCATATCCATACTTTTACCTTCAAAAGGATGAGCAAAAAGAATTTTCAAATTTATATTTGCTTTTTCTTTTTCCTCTACAATATCAGAAGAAGGAATAATCATGCCAAAATGAGCAAAAACATTTAAAACAAAAGATAGAAAGAATAAATAAAATATTTTTTTAAACATCTTTACCTCCTTTTTACCAGTTTAAAGTAAATCCTGTTTTTATCCTAAAATTATATGCTTTATTATTCAATTCTTTATCAAATCCAAAATCAAATGTTAAATAATCATTAAATGCATAATTTATTCCTATAAGAAGCCCCAAAATTCTATCATCATTTTCTTCCCCAACTATTTCTCCAACAAGATTTAATTTTTCACCAATTTTATATTCTAATGCACTTGAATATGTTAAAAAATCTTGCTCTCCTTTTAAAGAATATTTTCCTAAATTTAAATGAAATGATATTTTTTCAAATGACTTTGATAAAATTAGATTTAAAGTATATCTTTTATCTCCTTGGTTTGGGTTTGGAATAGTTGAAATTGTAAATGAAAATCCAGGCATTTTTTCATTTTCTTTTATAATAGAAAATTTTGTAGATATTTCAGTATTACACCATTTATTAATTTTTTGATTATTCTCTTTAACAATAAAAGGAATGCAAACTCCTAAATCCATAAAAGAAGTTAAACCACTTTTCAAAGAAATACCAGTTTCCTGATTTTTTGTTTTATCACTATTCTCAATAAAATCATATCCAATTTCAAGTTCAAATTTTCCTTTTTCAACTATTTCTGCATCATCTGTTGTTAATGGTCTACCTGCATAAAGGAAGGAACAAAAAGTAAAAAATAAAATTAAAAGAATATTTAACCTTAAACAATTTCCTTTTTTCATTCTTCACCTCCTTTTGTGTTATTTTTTTAAAATTCGTGCTACTAAATAATAATATATCAAATAAATTTTATCAAGTCAAATTGTAGTTTGTAGTTTAAAAGATAAAATGTCGCATTTTTTGTAAAGTAATTCCTGGATGAATATGAAGTTCAATTTTTGAAGTAACTAAATCTCCTTCCTATAAACCGAAACATTCTCTTTATCTTCCCTTTTGTTAGGCTGTAATTACTCCCAAAGTTAATAAGATTACAACATTCTATCTTTTAAACAACAGAATTGGAAATTGAGATAAAAGTAAATAAATACCTAAAGAAAAGAAAAATAAAGAAAGAACAAGTTTTACTGCTGACAGATTTTTAGAACCAAATTGAGCAAGTTTCTGTGAAGTTGTTCCTAAATAAGACAAAAAGAGAATAATAAAAAGAGGCGAAATAAAAAGAAGATTATAAAGAAAAAGATAAAAATAACCTATTCTTTTAAATTCTGGTTGATTTAATACAAATACAATTGTTGGAAAATATACCTGTCCTGTGCATGCAAATTCTAAACCGGATACAATAACTCCTGATAAAAAAGCAGCAAAGATATAATGAGAAAGAGACATTTTCTTTATTATTGTTGAATGGATTTTTGTTTTTATAGGTTTTGGTAATTGTAAAAATATTTCTTTTATTTTTCCTTTCCTTGCTTTCAGGAAATCAATAAAACTGAAAATACTAAGAAGTATTGCTCCTATTCCAACTAAAACATTCAAAACTCTTGAGAAAATTTTATAAGAGGTGAATTGAGATAAAAAGGAAAAAGCACCACAGCCAATAAGAAAATAAACAAGGAAAACTGCAAACATAAAAGAAAATCCGACTAAAAGAATCTCTTTTTTCCTCTTTTTTATAACTGTAAGATAAGAAATAAAAAATACTAAAACTGTAAAAGCACAAGGGTTAATTCCATCAATAAGTCCTGCAAAAACAACTGTAAAAACTCTGAATGACTTAAACCGTGCCACTATATTCTTTTCTGCCTGCTCAAATTCTTCTTTTTTTAAATCCCAGATACAGATAGAACCAGTCTTTTCATATTTTGTTAAGAGGTTTTCTATATTTTTTAAAGTTATATCTTTTTGCTGTAAGTAATCAGAACCAATAATTAAAATTGCAGGGGTTAATCTTTTCTTTTCTGGAATATTTACTTTTTCTGCTATTGCTTCAAATACGATTTTATTATATTTTTCTTTTAAACTGAATGTCTTAATTACAAGATTAGAATGTTCCTTTTCTAAATAATTCAACAAATAAAAAATTCTCTGACATTCTTTACAAGTAAATTCATAAAAAAAACCAATATAGATAGGAGGTTTTTGTTCTTTTATACTTTTAGGGAAAAAAGAAGTTTTAGTTATTACTTCTTCAGGAAAATCTATCCCACCTTTTTGTGCATATTCTTTTATTATTTTTTCAAGATTCTTTTTTATTTCTTTCTCTCCTCCTAAAACATATTCTCCTATAAAAACTACTGGTAAATCATTATCTGTATCTTTATATTTCTCTTCTAATTCAAGAAGTTTTTGATAATTACCAAATTCTTTTATATTAAAGTATTTAGGTCCTATTTTACAGCCCACCCTCTCTTAATAAATCTGTCAAGATTTATTTTTTTTCTTTTTTATTTTAAGTTTTTCAAAGAATTTAATTTATATTTTATTATACCATTTTATTTTTGCTCTTACCCTGACCCTCTCATTTCTTTCGGTCTCACCGATGTTATCTCGGTGGCCTA
>JAMWCO010000101.1 GCA_023818785.1 Candidatus Omnitrophota bacterium | reverse complement strand
ATTTTATAGAACCAGATTTCAAACTAATTGAATCAATTGAACCATATCTTATTGACCTATTGGATAAAAAATTAAAATTTACATATTTTTTTAAAAAAATAGAAAATACATTTGATAGATTTAGTTTTCTCATTAGTGAGATTCCAGATAATATTGAAATTTTTATTGACACAATTAAAAAATTGAATAAAAAATATGACTTTGATGAAGAAATGGCTAAAAATTTAAATCTTACAATTAAAAAAACAGGGACAAAAATTTCTTTGGTTTTACTTACCTGCTCAATATTTATTTGTTCTGTTTTTTTATTTGCTTTAAACTACTTTCATTTTAGTATTTTTGGTTTTTCTTTAGCATTTTTTTTAATAATCATTTTAATTTTTTTAAAAATTTAAAATTAAAAAATGAAGATTGAAAATAAAAAAGCATATTATGATTATGAAATTATTGAAAAGACTGAAAGCGGAATTGTTCTTAAAGGAAGTGAAGTTAAATCAATAAGAGATGGAAAGATCTCTTTTAAAGATTCTTATGCAAAGGTTGAAAATGGAGAAATATACCTTTATAATTTTTATATAGCACCTTATCCTTGTTCACTTGAAAAATTAAACCCTGTAAGAAAAAGAAAGTTATTATTGAAAAAAAATGAGATAAAACGACTTGAAAAAAAAGTTTCTGAAAAGGGCTTGACAATAGTCCCACTTTCAGTGTATTTTAATAATAGGGGATTAGCAAAAATGGAAATTGCCCTTGTTAAAGGGAAAAAGCTCTTTGACAAAAGGAGAGAATTGAAAGAGAAAGAAATAAAGAGGCAGTTAGAACGAAAAATGAAAGATATGGGGGCGAAATAGGTTTCGACAGAGAGAAATCAAGATAGTTTTGCCTGCCAAGTTTGTCGGGGACTTGTAAAAACCCGACAAAAAATAACTGCCAGACCGGCAAATCTTTTGGCTGCATAAAATGCAGTCACCCATTTACAGAGTTTGCCTCTGACTCTGTAAAATGGGTCGGTTAAAGAGGCATTCTTCTTGAAGTTATCCTTTTCCTTCAAGAAGAATTAAGAAAAAGGATGCGGATAAAAGGGCTTGTCAGAAGTGCCTTTTTATCCAAAGAAATAAACTTCTGACTATGCAGGTAGAGAAACTATCAAGATTCTCTCTGGACGCGGGGGCAGTACCCGCCGCCTCCAAGGTTGGTGATTAAAAGTAAGAGTAAGTAGGAACATAAGCAAGGGATCCTGGCGAGCGTCCAGAAAAAGGGTATGGGGAAAAGTATTTTTCCCATATGAAATATGTATTGGGGGAAGAAAAGATTAAAGGAAGGGGAAACACCCCTTCCTTTAAGGAGCGAAGCGACGGACGCGGGGGCAGTACCCGCCGCCTCCACTTTATCTTCCGAACCGGGTTCGGAAAAAAAGGGGTTTTTATGAAGAGGGTTTATCTTAAATTTATTTATATTATTTTTTTTATTTTTTTTTCATATTTATTTTCAATAGATCTTGAAGAAGAGGTAAGTTTAAGAAAATTTCCAGTTTACTCAATAAAAAATGTTCAATATATTTCTCTAAAAACACTCCTTAAAATCTTAAATACGGATAACTGGGCAAAGATTGAAGATAGGATTTTTATTTTTACAGGTGATAATCAAATAAAATTTAGAATAGATGATAATATTGTAATTTATGGTGGGAAAAATTATGAAATTAAAAATCCTCCTAAGGAAATAGAAGGTGATATTTTAGTGCCTATTGATGATTTTTCTAAAATATTATCTGGTTTTAAACCAGTTGTAAAAAAAGAATATATAAAAGAAGAAAAAGAGGAGAAAAAATTTGTTATTGTTATTGACCCTGGACATGGAGGCAGTGATAATGGTGCAATTGGGAATTATGGTTTGAAGGAAAAAGATGTTAATCTTGATGTTGCTATTCGTCTTGAAAAATATTTAAAAAAACAACTTTCAGATACTTCTGTTGATATATTCCTTACAAGAAGAGAGGATATTTTTATTTCACTTGAAGAAAGAGTTAATATTGCAAAAAGTTTAAATGCAGATATTTTTTTCTCAATTCATACAAATTCTTCAAGATTTAATAGAGAAAATGCGACTGGCTTTGAAACATTTTATCCATACTACAAAATTGAAGAAAATATTTTACCTAAATCAACAAATGGAGAAGGGATTTTAGATGAACTTACAAATGATGAAACTCTTTCTCAAATAGTGAGTAACTTAAATGAGACAGATGTAATTGATGAAAGTAGAATTCTTGCAGAAATTGTTCAAGAGAAACTTTCAGAACGACTTATAACTCCTGATAGAGGAGCAAAAAGAGCAAACTTCTATGTTCTAAAATATACTCCTATGATCAGTGTTTTAACAGAGATAGGTTTTATATGTAACCCTGTTATTGAATTTAATTTGAAAGATGTTGAAGTAAGACAGGCAATAGCAGAAACACTTGGTAAATCAATTTTAGAATATTTAAAGAAAAGAGAGATAATTAAATGAATGAGAATCCAATAGGTATATTTGATTCAGGAATTGGTGGTTTAAGTGTTGTTAAAGAAATTATTAATATATTACCAGAAGAAAATATTGTTTATTTTGGAGATACTGCAAGAGTTCCTTATGGCACAAAATCAAAGGAAACAATAAAAAAATATGCAGAAGATGATGTCAATTTTCTATTAAAATATAAGCCAAAATTGATAGTTATTGCCTGTCATACTGTATCTTCTTATGCTTCTGATTATTTAAGGAAAAAATTTAAAAATATTAAATTTGTAGATGTTGTTAAACCAAGTGTTGAAAAAGCAATTAAAGTAACAAAAAATAAAAAAATAGGAGTTATAGGGACAACAGGTACAATTTCAAGTGGGAGATATCAATTATTACTTTCCAAAAATAATATGAATGTTTATGCAAAAGATTGTCCTATTTTTGTTCCTATTGTTGAAGAAGGATGGTTTGAAAATGAAATTAGTTATAAAATTGCTGAAATATATTTATCAGAAATAAAAAAACATAATATTGATACTCTCATTCTTGGTTGTACACATTATCCTTATTTAAAGAATGTGATTAGGAAAGTTGTTGGTGAAAATGTTGAAATAATAGAGCCATCTTATGAAGTTGCAGTTAAAACAAAAAATATTCTTGAAAAAAATAATTTGATAAGGAAGAATGATAAAGGTAAAATTTATTTATATTTCAGTGATATAGGACCTTATGTTAAAAAAGCAATTTCTTTTCTTTTTGATAAAAAGATAAAATATAAACTTACAAAAAATGTATGAACTGAAAGTTTATGGCGAGTTTTCTTCTGCTCATAGATTAAAAAATTATCTGGGGAAATGTGAAAATTTACATGGGCATAATTGGAAGGTTGAAGTTATAGTTATTGGAGAAATACTTGATATGACTGGATTGCTTATTGATTTTAATATTTTAAAAAAGAAATTAAATATTATTTTAAAAAAACTTGACCATAGAAATTTAAATCTAATACCATTTTTTAAAGATAAAAATCCAAGTTCAGAAAATATCGCTTTTTTCATTTACAAAAAGATGGAACAACTACTTAAAAATTATCCTATTAAAATTTCAAAAGTTTGTGTTTGGGAAAATGAAAAACAGTGTGCAAGTTACTATGAATAAAAAATTTTATATAATTGAAATCTATAAGAAAAAAAATATTTTTGATGTTTTTGGGCAAGAGATAAAAAGAAGTATTGAAGAACTTGGAATAAAGAAAGTTAAAGATGTAAAGGTTTCAAACTTATATAAAATTGAATGTAAAGCAGACAAAAGAATAATTGAAAAAATTGCAAAAGAATTATTTATAGATAAGATTTCAGATGGCTTTTATGTTTATAAATTTAAAAAAGAAAAGAAAAACTGGTGGATTGTTGAAGTTTACCTTAAAGAAGCAGTTACTGACCCTGTTGGAGAGACAGCAAAGACCACAATAATAGAAAGTGGGATTTTAAATCAAGTAGATGTAAAAACAGGTAAAAAATATTATATTAAAGGCGATTTGAATAAAGAAGAGATTGAAGAGATATCTAAAAGAATTCTTATTAATCCTTTAATTCATAACTATTTTATAAAAGGTAAAAAATGAAATATGCAAGAGAGATAGATATTTTGAGTGCCAATGAAAAAGAACTTTTAAGATTAAGCGAAAAAAACTTACTTGCTCTAAATATAGATGAGATGAAAAAAATAAAGGAATATTTTTCATTACTTGGTAGAAATCCAACAGATTGTGAACTTGAATGTATTGCTCAAACATGGAGTGAACATTGTTGTCATAAAACATTTAAAGCAGATATTGAATATTACCAAGATGGCAAAAAAGAGAAGATATCCCTTTTAAAAGAAATTATGGAAGTTACTGAAAAATTAAATTATAAATGGTGTATTTCTGTATTTAAAGATAATGCAGGAGTAATCCAGATAAATGATAAATGGGCAGTTGCTTTTAAAGTTGAGACACATAATCATCCAAGTGCTCTTGAACCATATGGAGGAGCAGGAACAGGTATTGGAGGAGTTATAAGAGATATTCTTGGAGTTGGTCTTGGTGCAAAACCAATCTTAAATACAGATGTTTTTTGTTTTGGAGTTCTTGATATACCTTATGAAAAACTTCCAGAAGGTGTATTACATCCAAAAAGAATATTTAGGGGAGTTGTAAGTGGTGTAAGGGATTATGGGAATAGAATGGGAATACCAACTGGAAATGGATGTATAATTTTTGATGAAGGATATCTCTTAAATTGTCTTGTTTATTGTGGAACTGTTGGTATCATTCCTGTTGAAAAGGTTGAAAAAAAAGTTAAAGAAGGTGACCTTATAGTATTGGTTGGTGGAAGGACTGGAAGGGATGGGATTCATGGAGCAACATTTTCTTCTGCAAGTTTAAAGGAGGACATTCCAACAAGTGTAGTTCAAATAGGAAATCCAATAGTAGAGAAAAAACTTCTTGATGTTTTACTTTATGCAAGGGATTTACAACTTTATAATTCAATAACTGATTGTGGAGCAGGAGGATTATCTTCTGCAGTTGGAGAGATGGGAAAGGATATAGGAGCAGTTGTATATCTTGATAAAGTTCCATTAAAATATGAAGGTCTTTTACCATGGGAGATATTTTTATCAGAATCACAAGAAAGAATGGTTTTATCTATTAGTGAAAAAAATATTGAAAAACTCATTTCTATTTTTAACTCAGAGGATGTGGAATGCACAGTTATTGGTAGATTTATAAATACAAAAAAATTAACTGTTTATTATAAAGACGAAATTGTATGTGACATTGATATGGAGTTTCTTCACAAAGGCGTTCCAAAAAGAAGGCTTAAATGTTATTTTGAAAAGAAAAAAGAGAAAGTTGGAAATTATAAATCAAATAATATAAAGATAGATATTTTAAAAGTTCTTTCAAATCCAATTGTATCTTCAAAAGAAGAAGTAGTTCATCAATATGACTATGAAGTTGGTGGAAGAACAATTTTAAAACCATTTGTTGGATACAAAGAGATGGGTGTTTCAGATGGAATTGTTTTAAAACCATTTTATGATAGTTATCAAGGAATAATAATTGGTTGTGGTATAAATCCATTTTATGGCGAGATGGACCCTTATTATATGGCTGGTTGCTGTATTGAAGAATGTATAAGAAATATTGTAAGTTGTGGAGGGAACCCTGAGAAGATTGCAATACTTGACAATTTTTGTTGGGGAAATATTGATGATGAGAAAG
>JAMWCO010000100.1 GCA_023818785.1 Candidatus Omnitrophota bacterium | reverse complement strand
AAAAAAAAAATATGAATAAGAAATTATTTGATGAAATGAAATTACATTTAGAAAAAATATTTAAGTTAATGAAAGATAGTGATATTGATAATTCTTATAAAGCAATAATTTTTAAACTTTTGATAAATTTAAGAGAAATTTTTGAACAATTAGAAAAAAATTAATACAGGAGGTTTAATAATATGCAACTAAAAGTATTTCATTTTAGCAAGGACATTACTATAAATGGTTTCGGTGGAAAAACTATCATAGAAAATGAAGTTAATGAATTTTTTGGTAAAAAACCTTATGTATATTTTTTCAACACAATTAGTAATGATAAAGATATTTATATATTTATAGCATACGATTTTTTTAAACCTTATAACGAATAGTTTATGTGATTCATATGATTAAAAATATACATATACCTCTGTATGTGTACAAAGGTATAACTCATAATCATAAAGAATTTCCACAGAAATGGACTCTATTTGGTGGCGATACCGAAACATACGATGGAAACCCTGTATGTTTTCAAGTTTCAAATGGTAAATGGACTGATTTAATTCCAGTAAATAAAGATAATATACTTGATAAATTTTTAATGTATATGGAAAAGAGAATATATTCTGGATGTGTTAACGCAATATATTTTCATAACCTAATTTTTGATATAAGTGTTATTTTCAATAAATTTCAAAAAGAATTTATTGGCAAAAACGAAATTAATATAAGTTATAAAGGTATAAATATAAATATTGTTTATGGCAAGGTATGTTTCGGAAATATTAAATATCCAGAAAATAAAACACTAAAAATTCTTGATAGTTACGCCTTCTTTTTAAATTACTCTTTAGAAAAATTATGTAATGAGTTAGAAACTAAACATAAAAAATTAAAAAAACCTGATGGACTTGGAAAGAAAAATTTGATAGATAATGAATATTTTATAAACTATGCAAAGCAAGATGCTTTATGCCAATATGAAGTTGCAGAAAAAATTTTTGAACAATATAGAAAATACAATGTTCGTATATGTGTTTCACTTCCACATTTTGCATCCCGAATTTTTAGACATTATTTTTTGAGAGAAAATGATATAATAAAATTTCCTTGCACAGCGTTAGCATATGCGTCAGTTAAATCATATCACGGAGGAAAGAATGGATTATACGTTAAAGGAACAACTATAATTGATAATTGCTATGAGTATGATATAAAAAGTGCTTATCCATTTGCTATGACTAAAATTCCAAATTTTTTAAAAGGAAAATATAAGTTTTTTAATAATTATACTGATAAGTATGAAGGAATATACTGTGTTAGTGGAAAAATAAATAATTGTAAATATCCTGTCTTGTTTTCACATGATTTTAAACCTATTACTGGAAAATTCGAAAATATATGGGTAACTTCATATGAATTAAAATCTGCTTTAAAATATAAAGAAGTTGAACTTTCTAATATTTACGGATGGTTATGGATACCAGAAAAAACGGACTATAATCCTTTTAAAGAATTTGTATATCATTTTTATAAAGAAAAAGAAATAGCAAAAAATTCCTGTGATAGATTGACAGCAAAATTGATAATGAATTCCTTGTACGGAAAATTGGTGCAAACTATTGATAAATCAGATAATTTTAAAGATATACTCCCAAACTTTTCTATAAAAGGAAATGTATTTGTTGAAAACTCAAAAAATATTTTTCTCGCTGGTAGAATGTTCAATCCATTTATTGCAACTTTAATTACTGGATTTGTTAGAGCATATATCCACAAGTATGAACATAAATATTCATCAATACATACATCGACAGATAGTATTAAAACCATAGTTAAACCAGATTATAACGACCTTGGAAATGAATTAGGTAAATTAAATATTGTAGTTAAAGGTAAATGTTATATATTCAGAAATAAATTATATTTACATTACGACGATAATAATAATCTTAAAAAATATGCATTACACGGATTTATGGGAAATTCAGAACAATTATTAAAAATGTACAATGATAAAAAATATGAATATAATGTTACTCATATTTTTAAAATTAAAGAAGGTTTAAGACAAAACAAAATTCCTGCAAAAATGTATGAACTGAAAAAAACATTAAAAGGTGTTGACTTTACGAATGTTAATATTATATAATAGTGTTATGAATATTAAAAATATTTAAAATTCTTTTGGAGGTAAAAATTATGAAAAAAACAAAGAAACAGAAAAAAGAAATTATTCCAGTTCCAGTAAATTTAATTGATAATGATGATAATGAAGAACAAGAAGTTAGTATTGATAACGAAGTTAATCAGGATGATGTTGATATTGAAAGATTACGGCAGGAGTTTGGTGGAAATGAGTATTCAATTGTTGTATATAAAGAGGATGTTTCATCTGGCACTTTTAAGCGAGTAAAAAGTTTTTCTACTTCATCTATAAATCCAGATTTAATTGCAGATACCTATGGTGGTGGAAAATATAAATTTAAAGTTATTGATAATAGCGGGAAAATAAAAAAATCATGGACTACTGAATATGCAGAACCTATAAAAAAAATAGATAATACAATTTCAACTACAACTGATACTACGTTTAAACAATTAGAAATTTTGCAGAAAGAAAAAAATGATTTGTTAAATTCTGTATTAAACTTAGTTAATAATTTATCGTCTAACAAAAATTCATCCATTGATGAAATTATAAAGTATAAGTCACTTTTCGAAAACAAAAGTCCAGTAAATTTTTCTGATATGATAGAATT
Organism: Candidatus Omnitrophota bacterium; assembly: GCA_023818785.1. GTDB lineage: Bacteria > Ratteibacteria > UBA8468 > B48-G9 > JAFGKM01 > JAMWDI01. Next base: position 3,222 of record JAMWCO010000100.1, on the reverse strand, counting down.
AATTAGATTGGGTTTCGAATATGGTATGACACATTCGCAAATTGAAGCAGGACAACCAGCAGAAAACGTAATTATGAATAAGTTAATGGATATAATTGTTCCGTCTTTAAAAATGAAAGGGTTAAATATTAATCCAGTTACACAAACACCTGAACAATCTATTCATCAACTTTCACAACCTAATGTTATTATCGAACAAAAACAGGGAGGTAATTCAATGAAAGAAAAAGAATATATATCTGAATTTGAAAAAAATTTTTGTAATTATATTACAGGGAATTTAAACTTAATAAAGCAAGTAATATATTTTGGAACTTCTCCAAATTTATTTGCAAATATGGTAGTAGAACAATTGTCTGAAAATGAACTAATACATTTGGTTGATTATTTAAATTCAAATGAAAATAGGGTTTTTGAATTAATTCCTGAACTAAATGCTCATAAAACATATATATTAAATGTATTCAACTACATTAAAAAATTAAAAGAGCAAGAACTGGAGCAAAAACAGGAACAATTAAAATGAAAAATGTAGATAAACATAATTTTTGTTATATTTATTTAGTTTCAGGTGATAATGAAATTTGTATATGTAGAGTGTTAAAATCAATTGCTTATCCAGTGTTTGATTGCTTGAAAGAATTATTAAAAGAACACGGGGAGGTTATATTAAAATTTAAAAATGACTGAAATTAAAGAATATTGTTTAGACCCATCTAACTTTACAGATGAGACCTTAAAAATTATAGTCCAGTTGACTAATGAGCAGAAAAAGGACCTGTTTATTAGAGAATACGCAGAAAATATTGTTAGATATGTTCCAGAAAAAAATTTTTATAAAGAAATTGAAGTTATATTCAATTTTGTGAAAAATCATATGAGATACACAAGGGATATTTATAGAATTGAAACAATTAAGACCCCATTACATCATCTGAAAAAAATAAAACTTAGAACAATATCATTCGGCGATTGTGATGACCATTCTATATTAGTTGCAACTTTACTTTCATCAATAGGATATAAAACAAGGTATGCTGTAATAAAAACCAAATATAATAATCCAATGCTAACTTTTAATCATATTTACGTAGAAGTATTAGAACCTTTAAGTAAAATCTGGATTTCTCTTGACGCAACTGCTAAAGATAAACAAATGAATTGGAAGCCAGAACATATAGTAATTAAATATTATTATGTTTAATTTTTTAAAAAGGACTTGACAAGTAAGTAAATATTTGATATAATAATTATTAGAGAAAACAGAATAAATCAGTGAAAATCAAACTGATTTATTCTGTTTCTTTTTTATATACTTCCTGTTATAATACAGGAAGTATTTGAAAAAACAAGTTTTTTAAAAATATGGAGGTTTATAATGAAAGGTTACTGGAAAAATTGGGATAATGAGAGTTTAGATGCTTATGTTATCGACGATACAGAAACATATACAGAATTAGGAATTGATTTAGGAAATATATTAACATTGATTTTAAATGCTTTTGGAAATCTAAAAGCAGATGAAAGGAAAAGAGCAGAAGAAGGTGGACAAAAAATTACTGAACTTTATAGAAACCTTCTATTTAGAGAACCAGATATAAATGGTTTGAAAGGATGGATTTCTGCATATGTTAAAAATCCTGATATTTCTAAAATTGAATTAGGAATTAGGAGTTCTAGTGAATATAAACGTTTACAGGAAGTTATTAATAATATTAAATCAATTTACTTATCTTTTGGAAAAGAAGTTGATATGACTATAATTAAATATTGGGCAAGAGCAATTATGGACGGACAGAAAAGTTTAAGCGATATTTCAGAAAGTTTAAAAGCAAGTGGAACTTCTGAAGTATTAAAACCTATCACATTACCAACTACTACTACTGAAATTAAAAAAAGTCCTATTTCATCTTTTTTACCCTTCATTATCTTACCATTTGGACTTTTAGTTTGGGCTTTTATAGGTAAAAAGAGGTAATTTTTATGTATACAAATTATACAATTGAAAAGTATAAAAAATTAGGTTTGTTATCAGATAATTTCGGATTGTCTGGGATTCTCAATAGTGAACTTATAGATGTTAAGTCCATAATCTCTGGATATTATAAAGAATATTTGTTCCGAGAACCAGATGAATCTGGATTAAATTACTGGATAAAAAAATTCAATGAGACAAAAGGTGATACTTTAAAAAAATTAAGTTATGTTAGAAGCGGTATTATATATTCAAGTGAAGGAAATAAGTGTTCTAAAATTGTAAAAGAAATAAATTCTGTATTTACAAACGTTTTAAATAGGTTGCCAGATAAAAGTGAATTATATACTTGGGTAAATAATATTTTAAGAAGCGGTAAAAGTATTAACGACCTTGAAACATATTTGAAAAATATTAAGTTAGCAGAAAATTATTTATTAAACCAAAATATAATAAAAATAAAAGAATTTTATAGAAAATATCTTAATAGAGAACCAGACGAATCTGGACTAAATTATTGGATAAATAAATTAAAATCTGGTATGAGTATCTCTGATATTGAAAGTAATTTTTATAATTCATATGAATATCAAGAAAATTTAAGATTAAGTAAATTTACATATGAATATTTTAACTCAAATTTTTCCAGTGAAATTGCAAATAAATTAGGTATATCTGTTAAAGACACTTCACCAGAAATAATCTATAAAAAATTTGGAAAAGATAGAGGAAAAGAAGTTTTTATCGACGTTCAGACAAATATAGAAAAAAATAATCCAGTTGCAGTTAATAATATATGGAATAAGTTTGTAAGTATAATAGATAATTTTGCTAATTTGAAAATAACAGAAACTAAACCAGTTACTATTCCTGTTAAAACAGAACAAACAGAACAAATTATTACAACACCAGTTACAAAACCAACTATAGAACCATATATACCTACTTTAACTGAACAAAAAAAAGAATTAAATATAAATGAATATAGAAATATTCCAGATGAATATAAATACCTTTATAGGTATAATCCAGAACAAAATAAATATATACGAACAGATATAATAATTTCTAAGGAACAAAAAGAATCAAAAGAACCAAAAAAACAAAAAATAAAAATTTTACCTATAATGTGGATATTGGGAGGTATTGCACTACTATTATGAAACAATATTGGTATGATATATACAATGAATATAATGAACAATTAGAAGGTATATTTAATATTGACTTAGTTGAAAATATCAAAC
>JAMWCO010000099.1 GCA_023818785.1 Candidatus Omnitrophota bacterium | reverse complement strand
GTTCAACATATTGAGCGGTCTATCCTTTAAAAAAATAGAAGTTGAAGGTGTATTTCGTATAAAAAATCTGAAAATATTTTATGATTTAATCCCTCTTTTTATATATAGAAGTATTGAAAACATCTCGGTTGATAGTTTTATGTTTACTCAAAATATTTTTGAAGGAGAAGAAAAAGAAGGGGTTAGAATTAAAAGATTTTCGTTTCCAGAATTTTTTATAGAAGACTTAAGGATAAATTTTTTAGAATTTGTAGATAAGGATAAATCTTATAAGATTAAAAATATAAAAGGCTTTTTAAAAATTTCTAAGGGAACAAATTTTATATCTATTCTGAGCTTAGAATCCTTAAAACCTTATCCTTTTTGTTTAAAAGCCATTTTAAAGGGAAATATGAAAAAGCAAAATATGAAAATAATTCAACTTGAAAACAAAGTTTTTAAGACAAAAGGAGAAGTTTTATTTTACTATCCTGTCCTTGAAATAAAATTAAAAAATACAAAAATTTACAATTTTTATTTTGATTTTTTTGAAGGTAAGATAAAAATAAAGGATGATGATATTGATATAATTTATTTTGAGGGGAAAGAAAAAAGGTGTAATTTTTCTATTTCAGGAAGGGTTAAGAACTTTAAAAACTTTGATAAGATGACTATTGAGATAGCAAGTTATTTAAAAGGAAAATACCTTTTTAAAACTCACTTATTTGATTTTGAAATTATAAGTGAATTGAAAGGTACAAAGGAACATTTAGAATCTCAAATATATATTGAGAACCTTAATGTTGACCAGTTTAAAGGAATTAATGGTTACTCAAAATTTTCTTTTTTTTACAAAAAGAATGTTTTTAAAATTGATACTTTAAATTTAAAATTAAAGGGAGGAGAATTTGTTCTTTCTGGTGAATATCCTAAGGATTTAAAATTTAAAATAAATATAGATAAAAAAAATATATTGCCTTATATTAAAGGTGCCTATGGAGAAATTTTTGGAATTTATAAAAAAGAGGATGAAAAAATAAAAATTGTTGCATATGGAGAACTTAAAGAATTGGAGTACAGGAATTTCAGAATCCCGCAAGTTAAATTTACTTTTGGAAAAGAGGATGTGAAAGAAGATTTTATAACAATAGATTTTGATTCCCTCTATTATAAAAATTTCTTGATAGGAGGCGCAAATTTAAATATTAAAAGACAGGACACATTATTCTTTACTAAAATAATAGGTTATACTTCTTTTGCAGGATATTTTGAAGAAAAAGGGATTTTTAAAGTGCATAAAGATTTTTATTCTTTTAGAGATTCTATTGGTAAAATAAATTTAGAATTAAAAGAAAATATTTTAAAATGTGTTTTAAGCGATATAGAAATTTTAAATTCGCGTATTTATTCAGATTTGTTTTTTGATTTTGAAAATAAATATTTATCAATTGTTTTAAATTTGAGAGGATTAAATCTGGAAAAAGTAAAAATAAAAGATAATCTAATTCTTGAAGGAAATTTTGATCTTGATTTAAGTTTTAAAAGATTTAAAGATACTACCAGTTTAAATTTTAATATAAACTCTCCCAGTTTAAAACTTAACGAAATTGCAATTTCAAATTTTTTAGTTTCGGGCAAAGGGGACGAAAAAGAGTTAAGAGTAAATATGAAAGGTAAAATTATGGAAGGTGAGATGGAGGTGGACGGACTTTTATACAACTTAGAAAAATTTTTAAAAAGTCCTGAGTATGAAGCAGAACTCATAATGAAAAAAATTCCTATTGCTTATGTTCAAAAATTTTTAAATTTCAAGTTAATAAATTTTACAAAGGGAGATATTTCCGCAAATATAAAGATTGAGAACGGAAAAAGAAAGGGTGATATAGTTTTAGAGGATGCAGAAGGTGAATTTCTTTATCCTTTTTTATCTTTTCATAATTCTTCTTTATTTATGAGTATAGAGAATAACAAAATAAATGGAAGAATGAATGGTCTATCTGGTAAAGGCAAATGGAGAGGCACTCTTGAAGCAATCTTTAAACAAAATAAAATTGATAGTTCTAATATATCATTAGACTTAAGGGAGATTCCTGTGATTTATGATTTTATTGAAGGAAAGGTAAACGGTAAATTTAATATATCAATTTATAAAGATAGAGTAAATTTATCTTCCAATTTAAAAGTTGAAGAAGCCTTTATAATGCCTGTTTTTAGAGAAAAAGAATCTACTCCTTATCCTTCAAACATTTTCCTTAACCTTTTATTTAAAAGTGATGGGAAAATTTTTATTTTTAACGAATGGATAGATGCTGAACTTAAAGGAGATGTAAGGGTTAGCAAGACCGATTTGATTAATTATTATATAAATGGGGAACTTGAAGTTATTAATGGAAAGATTTTTTATCTTGGAAATGTATTTGATATAAAGGAAGGACGTCTATTTTTAAAAGGTGAGAATGAATTTTTACCTGAAATAAATCTTAGAGCAGAATTGCCTTACATTATCAATAACGAGAATGTTATAATAGTTCTTGAGATTAAAGGTAGTTTAAAGAATCCTGATTTTAAAATATATTCTGAACCAATTTCTTTTGATGAAAGTAATTTAATAAAAGCCCTTACCCTTGGTGAAGTAACTGCAAAGCCTTTTTCCGAGATAGGTATGCGAGGGATAGTAATAGGAGAAAAAATTTTTTCAACGCAGGTTAAAAAATTAGCAAAAGTGGCGGAGTTTTCTCTATTAAGTGGGACAAATCCTTCATTAATGCTTGGAACATATGTTTCTCCTGATATTTATATAAAATATCAACATGACTTTTTATCTTTTTATAAAGATATTTTTTTAATAAAGTATTTTTTGAATCCAAGATTTTCTATATATTCAAAAAGGGAAAGAACAGGAGAAATAACAACCGGTGTTGAAATTGAAATCCGTTTTTAATTTTTTTTCTTAAAACTAATATCTTTTTTGAATTCCTTTAATATATTTCTTATTTCTGAAAATTCTTCCCCCTTTTCAATGTTTTCAAGAAATTCAAAATAAAAACATAGTAAAATTCCAAAGAATAGAGAAACAAATATTCCGAGAAAAATTACAAACCCTTTCTTTGGAAATTTTTCAACAAGTTCGGGTTTTGCTCTACTTAAAACATTTATCAGGTTAATCTTTGTAGTTGCTTCAACCTTTGCTTTTTCATACTCCTGTGAAAGATATGAAAAAATACCCTCCATTGCCTTATATTCTGTTTCTGTTCTTAACAATAAGGAATAAATATCAGGGAGCTTTTGTATTGGAACACCAAAAACTCCACCAAAACCAATTGATTTTTTAGGAAGTTCAAACTCTTTTAGTTTATTTCTTATATTAGAAAGTTTTTCCTTCAATTTTTGAACCTGTGGATTATCGTAGGGATTATAACTTTGGAGAGTTTTGAGTTCAACTTCTGCTTCTATTTCTTGTTTTTTTAAATCTGCATAAACTTGATAACTTGAAGAATATTCTTCATCTATTATAAAAATATTGTATTTCTTTTTGAGTTTAGCAAGAGAATCAGCAATTCTAATAACATTTTCTTTTGCCTCAAGCATTGCCTCTTCAAGGAATTTCATCTTCCAGTTTGTATAAGAATAATAAAATTCTTCCGTAACCTCAATGAGTGCTTCTATATAAGCATTTGCCATTTCAACAGAGAAATTCTTATCCTTTGTAGAAACCTTTATTTCAACAATTCCTTCAGGTGTTGTATTTATCTTTACATGTTTGTCAAGGTAATTAAAAGCCCCTTTTAAATCTTTTATTTTTTCCCTTTGGATCAATTTTGTCTTCTCTATTACCTTACTCTTTATTTTCTCTTCTTTAAGGAAACTCGCAAAGATATCCCCTATACTTATTACTTCTCCAAATCTTGAGGGTGCCGGTCTTATTCCTATATAAGAATAAAGGTCAAGATGTGTTGATGGCAAAATAAAGGAGGTTGTCGGGATAAAACTCGCTGTTGCCAAATAAGATTTTGGTAAAGTAAAGGCAAGAATTATAGATAAAATTGTTAAAAATAAAACATTGAAATATAAACTTTTTCTCCATTTTACTATTATACTTATAAAATCAGTAAATTTCATTTTTTTTCTTTTTTAAAAATTATAATATCGCCATTCTCAACATAGGGATTTGAGTTCAAATCTCCTTCATTTATGTATTTTAAAAGATTTATTTCAATTTTTTTTCCATTCCTTATAATATAGATTTTTCCTCTTTTTATTTCTGAATTTTCAAAGATTCCACCCATTGCAAGAGCACCGCTTATCCTTGTCAAAGGGGAGACTGAATAATATCCAGGGTATGGAACATCCCCTACTATATGAACGAGCCTTATTCCTAAACCTATTAATTCAACTGCCACATCTGTCTCAGGATATTTTTCTTTCAATTTTTCCCTTATTTCCTCTTCAAGTTCTTTTAATTTTTTACCCTTTGCTATAAATTTTCCAAGGATTGGAATTGTGTCAAGAGTAGAAAATGGAGTTATTCCACCACTCATAGTAATATAAGGTATTACAACTGGAGAAGAAGTGATTACTACTTCCCCGTTTTCGGGTATGCTTCTTTTTAATGTTCCATTAAAATACCCATAAAATCTTATTTGAATTGAATCGCCTGAATTTAATCTATAGTCTTCCGGAAGTAAATAAGGGTAAGATAAAACAGCATGTTGAAGAGTAGGAATCTTTTCCACATAAATGATATTATTTTTCTTCTTTACAGGGACATACTCTTGCATTATCAAGAATATTAAAAAAAATTTCACAATAGAATTATAATTCAAACATATATTTTTTGTCAAATTAAATATTGAAAAAATAATATATAATATTATAATATAAAAATTTAAAATTATGAGAAAAACAAAATTTTTAAGTAGCGAAATAATTTTATTAGTTATTTTTTTGTTTTTTATTTTTCTTTATTTAACTAAAGGAAGTTTTTATTTTAAAAGTATGATTAAAATTATATTGGGAATAACAATAATTTTATCTTTTTTATTTACCGGGAATTTTTTTAAAAATATTGCCTTATTTTTCCCAATTTTCTTAAGCAGCGGTATAAAATATGTTTTTGAGCATAAGTTCTTGGTTCCAAAAACGCCTCCTATGGTTCCCTTATTCTTACACCTTACAGATTTTTTAGCATTTATTTTATTTTTTTATTTTATAATAAATTATTTAACTTTTAAAAAACTCAGTAAAGATCCTTTTTTTAAACATTTTTTTATCTTTTTTCTTTCCCTTTTTCTTTCCCTTATTTTTTCTTATGATAGATTTTTTTCTCTCTTTCATATTTTAATGTTTTTTAACTCGTATATAATTTATAGATTTATCTTGGACAATCTTGAAAAAGAAGGAAACAATATTAAAATATTTATATTTGCCTATTTAGCCTTTTTAATATTTAATATCTTCTTGGGAGTAATTCAACTTATTTTTGGATATATTCCATTTATGGGAAAAGAATTTATGGAAATTCATGGCTTTGAGGTGAAAAGAATAAGGGGAGTATTTGTTCATGGAAACTCTCTTGGAGGAATACTTGCTCTTTCTATACCTCCATTTTTATCATTTTATTTCAGCAAAAGTTTTAAAAATTCTTCCGTTCAAATAAAACTTTTTTATTTCTCTTTTTTATTTATCCTTTTTTTTGTATTATTTTTTACATATTCACGAAATAGCCTTGTTTCATCCGTACTTGGTATTTTATCTTTTTTATTAATCTATTCCTGGAAAATAAAAAAATTAAATTTATTTTTAAGATATTTTCTTTTATTTTCAATTTTTCTCCTGTTTTTTATTTTTTTATCTAAATTTGCTTTTGAAAGAGTTTATGAAAGAATACTCTCAATTTTTTGTATCCAGGAGGATATAAGTTTTCAAATAAGGTTTTACTACTGGATAAACTCTTTGAGAACCTTTTTAAAATATCCCCTTTTTGGGATCGGTATAAGTCAATTCATTTATAT
>JAMWCO010000098.1 GCA_023818785.1 Candidatus Omnitrophota bacterium | reverse complement strand
TTATAGTTTTTATCAAGTCAATCTCTTGGTCAGTAAATTGCCTACCACGAAATATTTTAGTTTCCATGTATATAACATATCATAAAAATAAATTGAACGCAAGGGGTAGATAAAAACGACGATAAAATAAGATAAATAAAGAGAAGAAAAAAGAGCTTCTTCAGTTAACAAAAAAGTAAGTAGGTGTCAACATATTTATTCAACAAACCAAAATATTTATTCAACAAACCAAAATTTTGTTGACAAAAATAATTGGTTTATTTAGAATGAATAAAAAATGGATATAAGAGAGAAATTTGAAAGTGTCATTGGAGAGATAGAAAGGGGACTTGAAAAAAATATACACAGAAGATTAGACATTGCTTACCAGTATATAATGAAAGGGGAAAAAAGACCATATCCAGTTTTATCTTTAAACAGGGGACCGGACCCTTTTGAAAAAGAAATTTTAGGTAAGGAAAGAGTTAAAGAAGAAACACCAGAAGAAAGAGTTTTAGAAAAATTAAAAGGGCTAATTGAACCCTTGAAACTTTTAAATCCTATAAGACCACAAATAAATCTTGGTAGAGGGGTTGGAAGTTTAGTTGCATCTTTTGGTATTCAATTAATTCCTGAATCTGGTTATTATCCAAAAGGTTATAAAAATATTGACCAGTTGATTTATGAAGGTGTGCCAGATGTTGAAAGAAGTGGTTTAATTCCTGAAATGAAAGAAGAAATTGATATTATACTCTCATATACACCAAACTGGATTAAAATTGGTCTTCCTGATATGCAAGGACCATTTAATATTGCTTGTATGTCCTTTGGGGATGAAATTTTTACTCTGCCATTTACAAATGAAAAAAAATTTCACAAATTGATGGAAATAACTACTGATTTTTTTATTTCTCTTCATAAAAAACTTTTAGAATGGATACCTAAGGATAGAATCTCGATCTTTCCAAGTGATATTCACAGAATAGCAGAATGCTCAGTAAATATGATTTCAGAAAAAATGTATAAAGAATTTGTTCTACCATATGACAAAAAAATAGTTGATTATTTTGGAGAAGTTGCAATCCATCCATGTAGTGGTCCTCATGTCTTTTATGCAACAATAAGAAATTTACCAAATGTTGTCTATACAGAGGCAGGATACATAGAAAAAACATTTGCTGGTTATATATCTGTTGATGATGCATTAAAAGAAATAGGTGAAAGAAAAATAATTTTAAATATTGGTCAAGAATTACCAGAAGGAGAAGAAGAAAAATTTATAAAGAGAGACCTTGAAAGAGCAAAGGGAAACCAAAAATTAATTTTTGGATATACTGGTATGCATTGGAGAAAAAAAGATGAGGATTATATAAAAGAACTTCATTTAAAACTTGATGATTACTGGTCAAAATACATCTTTTAAAGAAATTTATAAAAGTTTATTTAAAATAAGAAAAGGAGAAATTTTACTTTTTTTAATTATTTTCTCTTACACATTTTTTAGGAATTTATTTTTTGAGAAAATCAGTTATTTTTATTTTTTTATTCTCTTATTTGAAATCTATCTTACTATTTCTGTTTATTATGGAATTAAGAAGTATGTATATAATGAGAATTTTATTTTTTCAGACATTTTTAAAGAAACCTTATTTATTCTTCCTCCCGTTTTACTTTACCATATTTTAATTGGTGTTTTTTTAAGTTTTATTTATTTAATAATTACATCTGCAATCAATTCAATAAAAATATACTCATTTTTTTCATTTTTTTTATTTTTTTTAATAATTCTTTGGGCTTCAATCCCTATATTTTTCCTATTATTTACAATTTATACACCTTTTATAATCATATTAAATAAAGGGGAGTTTTTCAATTCAATATTTAAAAGTTATCAATTTATGAGAAAAAATTTTGAAAATTTAATCATTTTATTTTTCCCATTTTTAATTTTATATCTTATCTTTTTTACAAGTTTTAAAAAATATAGTAATATTTTTTTGTTAAAGTTATTTTTGTTTATTTTGATATCTTTTTTAGAACTTTTAACAATTAAACTTGTTTTCTTAGTTTATAAAGGAGTTAAAAATGAAAGAAATATTTGAAATAAGATGGCATGGAAGAGGAGGACAAGGAGCAAAAACAGCAGCGCTTTTATTTGGAGATGCATGTCTTTCAACAGGAAAATATATACAAGCATTTCCAGAATATGGTCCTGAGAGAATGGGTGCACCTGTTACTTCTTTTAATAGAATAAGTCCATCTCCGATAAGGATTCATTATGGAATTGAAAACCCTGATATTGTTGTTGTTCTTGATTTCTCTTTAATCCAACAGGTTAATGTTTGTGAAGGGCTTGATGAAAAAGAAGGTATTTTGCTTGTTAATTCTCCTTTATCTTCTGAACAAATCAGAAAAAAAATAAATTTTAAGGGAAAGATTTATACAGTTGATGCTTCAAAAATAGCAATAGAAACAATTGGGAGAAATATTCCAAATACTCCAATGATTGGTGCCCTTGTTAAAGTTACAGGAATTCTAACCCTTGAAGAACTTCTGCATGATACAAAGAAAAAACTTGAAGTTAAATTTAGAAATAAACCAGAAATTATTGAAGGAAATTTAAAGGCAATAGAAAGAGCATATAATGAAGTGAAAGGAGAATAAAATGGAAAAAAAGTTAACATGGAAAGAATTACCAATTGGAGATATTCTTGAAGGAGGAAGTTCTTTAAAATTTAAAACAGGAAACTGGAGAAGTAAAATACCTGTTCATATTCCAGAAAAATGTATTAATTGTTTCATTTGTTGGATAAGTTGTCCTGACGATGCAATAATTGTTGATGCAGAGAAAGGGAAATGGTCTTCTTTTAATTATGATTATTGTAAAGGCTGTGGAATATGTGCTTATGAATGTCCAAAAAAAGCAATTGAAATGAGAGAGGAAATAGAAAAATGAAAAAAAAGATTTATTTAATAACTGTTTTATTTTTATCTGGTTGGATTTTTTCAGGAATTGAATATCTTATTTTTAAAAATGAAAAGGAAAAATTGAATAAACAATTGATAGAAAAAGAAAGAGAGATAACGACATATAAAAATTTAATTATTGAGGTAGAAAAAGGGAAGAACGAAATTGATAACATTATAAATACTTTAAATAATTTAAAATTAAAACTTCAGGCAATTGAAGAAAAAATTAAAAAGGGAGATGAAGATGGGGATAAAAGTAGCAAAAACAGCAAATGAAGCATTCGCAGAAGGAATGAGACAGATTAATCCTGATGTTGTCGCAGCATATCCAATAACTCCTGCAACTGAAATTGTTCAAATATTTTCTCAATTTGTAGCAGATGGCCTTGTCAAAACAGAATTTATTCAGGTTGAAAGCGAACATTCTGCATTAAGTGCATGTATTGGAGCAAGTGCTGCTGGTGCAAGAACAATGACAGGGACTTCTTCTCAAGGACTTGCTTATATGTGGGAAATGCTTTATATTGCTTCAGGGCTTCGTTTACCTATAATTATGGCAGTTGTAAATAGAACTCTTTCTTCTCCAATAAATATTCACTGTGACCATTCTGATACTTTTGGTGCAAGGGATAGTGGCTGGATACAGATATATTCTGAAAATGTTCAAGAAACATATGATAACTTAATTCAAGGAGTTAGAATTGCTGAACACCCAGAAGTTAGATTACCTTGTATGATTATGACAGATGGTTTTATTTTAAGTCATTGTCTTGAAACAATGGAAATGCTTACTGATGAAGAAGTTAGAGATTTTGTTGATGAGCCACCTGAAAGAGAAAATTTAATAAAAGCAGCAGTTGAAAATAAACCTATAACAATAGGAGCTCTTGACCTTCCAGATTATTATTTTGAACATAAAAGACAACAAGCAGAAGGTATGAAAAATGCTTTAAGGGTTATACCAGAAATTAGTAAAGAGTTTGGAAATAGATTTGGGAGATATTATGGATTTGTTGAAAATTATAGAATTGAAGATGCAGATATAGGAATTGTTGTTATTGGTTCAACAGCAGGAACAGGGAAAGAAGTAGTTGATAATTTAAGAAAAAAAGGAATAAAGGCAGGCCTATTAAAAATAAGAGTTCTAAGACCATTACCTGTTGAAGATATTAAAAATTCATTGAAAAATTTAAAAGTTGTTGGAATTATGGAGAGAGTTGAAGGTATGAATGCTTTTTGTAGCCCATTATATTCAGAAATTTCAAGTTGTCTTTATGATTTAGAAAAAAGGCCCATTTTGACCAATTTTGTTTATGGACTTGGTGGAAGAGATGTAAAAATTAAAGATATAGAGATTGTTTTTAATGATTTATTGAAAATTTTAGAAAGAGGGAAAAAGGAATTTACATTAAAATACATAGGAGTGAGGGAATAATTTAGCAAAAAGGAGGACAAATATGCCATCTATTAAAGAATTAGCAAAAAGAGAAAGTAGATTTGTTTCAGGGCATCGCCTTTGTGCTGGTTGTGGAGCAGGAATTATTATGCGACTTGTATTACTTGCTATTGATAAACCAGTTATTGCTTCTTGCGCAACTGGTTGTGTTGAAGTTGCTTCTACAATTTTCCCTTATTCAAGTTGGAAAATTCCATGGATACATTCTGCTTTTGAAAATTCAGCAAGTACAATAAGTGGGATAGAGGCAGCATATAGAGTTTTCAAAAGAGAAAGGAAAATTGATAAAGATATTGTATTTGTTGCTTTTGGTGGTGATGGTGGAACTCATGATATTGGGTTTCAAGCATTAAGTGGTGCTGCTGAAAGAAACCATAATGTTTTATATATCTGTTATAATAATCAAGCATATATGAATACTGGGGTACAAAGGTCTGGAGCAACACCAAAATTTGCACATACAACAACATCTCCTGTTGGTAAGAAAATCCCTGGTAAAATTGAATGGCAGAAAAATCTTGGAGAAATTATGGTTGCCCATAATATACCATATGTAGCAACAGCAATTCCTGGTAGGTGGAATGACCTTATAAATAAAGTTGAGAAGGCAATAAAAATAGAGGGATTTAAATATATAGAAGTTTTATCCCCATGCCGTCTTGGTTGGCCTCATGAACCAGAATTAACTATGGAAATTTCAAGAATTGCTGTAGAAACATGTGTATGGCCTTTATATGAAGTTGAGTTTGGTAAATATAAATTAAATTATAAACCAAAAGAAAAAAAGCCGGTTAGTGAGTGGTTTAGATTACAGGGAAGATTTAGACACTTACTTTTACCTGAGAATGTTAAACTTGCTGAAGAAATACAAAAGGAAGTTGATAGAAGATGGGAAGAGTTGCTTAAAAAATGTGAAAGTTAAGGTTCTCTTCTATAAAGAATAACTTTGATTAAATTTGAGAGTTTCAAAATAGGTATTAATAATAAAGAATAATATATACCCAAGGCAGGAATAAAAAATAAAGGGAAAAATAGAGAAGAAGATAAAGAACCAATCAAATCAACAGAATAAAATTTTCCTGTAATTTCAACTATATTTTCTTTTTTTGATATAAATGATATTACTCCAAATTCCCATCCTATAAAAAACCCAGAAATAAATATTAATACTAATGATAATTTCCCATTTATAACTAATAAAAATGAGAAAAGATAAAAAATAAAATGAAATATTTCAGAATAATATATTGTTTTTCTATTATGATTTTTTAAAACAGAGAGTAAACTACCCAGTGAAATCCCAGCCATAAAAATTCCTATTATTCTGCTTATAAACCCATATAAAAACCCGAAATTTATTTGAAAAAGAAATATAAAAATTGTCTCAAAAGTAAAACAAGAAAATCCATTTGTTAAAATGATTGAGGAGTAAGGAGAAGGGAATGGGAAAAGCATAAATAAAAATAAAATTAAAAAAACAGAATATATAAATTTTCTAACATTATATAATTTAGTAAAAATTGAATCCATTAAATTACCAATTTTAGTTGATGTCTGAGAAAAATAATAAGATAAAGAATAATATAAACAGAACTGATTAGAT
>JAMWCO010000097.1 GCA_023818785.1 Candidatus Omnitrophota bacterium | reverse complement strand
GACCCTTATTATATGGCTGGTTGCTGTATTGAAGAATGTATAAGAAATATTGTAAGTTGTGGAGGGAACCCTGAGAAGATTGCAATACTTGACAATTTTTGTTGGGGAAATATTGATGATGAGAAAGAACTTGGAAAACTTGTAAGATGTGTTAAAGGTTGTAAGGATTATGCATTAAAATATAAAGTTCCATTCATTTCTGGTAAGGATAGTTTAAATAACTATTTTAAAAGGAAGGAAGGTAAAATTATTTCTATTCCAGGAACTCTTTTAATTTCAGGACTTGGAGTGATTGATGATATAAGAGAAATAACATCTACTGATTTTAAAAAAGAAGGGAATTTTATTTTTGTTCTTGGTAAGACATATAATGAATTAGGTGGTTCAATTTACTATAAAATAAAGGGAATTAAAGAAGGAATAGTTCCAAAACCAAATCCATCAAAAACATTACCATTAATGAAGAAATTACATAAAGGGATTAAAAATGGAATAATAAAAAGTTGTCATGATTGTTCAGATGGAGGACTTATAACAACTATATGCGAAATGATGATAGGTGGAAATTTAGGTTGTGAGATCAATTTTTTGAATGTTTTATCCGAAGAGGAAGAAGCAGAAATACTACTTTTTTCAGAAAGTTGTGGAAGGTTTGTTGTTGAAGTTGAAAAAGACAAAATAAATGAATTTGAAAGAATATTTGAGAATGAAGAAATAAGTGAAATTGGGAGAATTATAGAGGCAAAGAAAATAAAAGGTTTTTTTGGAGACAGGAAATTATTTGAAATATCACTTGACGAAATATATAAATCTTGGAGAACTTTGAAATTCTAAACTTCCCCAATTTCCGAACCGGGTTCGGAGAAAAATGGCAAAAGTAAAAGTGATTATATTAAGAGTTGCAGGAACAAACTGTGATTATGAGGCAGAATGGGCTTTTAATCTTTCTGGTGCTTATACAGAAAGAGTTCATATAAATCAGATTATAAGGAAAGAAAAAAAATTATCTGATTATCAAATTTTAGTTATTCCAGGCGGTTTTTCCTATGGAGATGATATTGCTGCTGGTAAAGTTCTTGCAAACCAAATAAAAATAAAATTATGGGAAGATATAAGAAAATTTATTGAAGAGAAAAAGGTAATTTTGGGTATATGTAATGGATTCCAAGTTCTTGTAAAATCAGGAATTTTACCTTTTGGAAAGGATCAGCAGTGTACTCTTGAATGGAATAATAGTGGACATTTTGAAGATAGATGGGTTTATTTAAAAGTAGAAAAAAGTATCTCTCCATTTTTTATTGATTTGCCTGATATAATAAGAATGCCTGTTGCCCATGCTGAAGGGAAATTTTTAACAAAGGATAAAAAAACTTTAGAGGAGATTGAGAGAAATAGACAAGTTATTTTAAGATATTGCGATGAAAAAGGAAAATTGAGAAATTATCCATATAATCCAAATGGTTCAATAAGAAATATTGCTGGAATATGTAATGAAAATGGTCTTGTAATTGGTATGATGCCACATCCTGAGAGAGCAATTTTGAAATATCATTATCCGGATTTTCTAAGAAAAAAAGAAGAGAATATTTTTGCCCCTTCCTTTAAAATTTTTAAAAATATGGTAAAATATTTTCTTTAAATAGAAAGGAGAAAGAGAATGGATGAAAGTATTTTAAGAAAAGCCGATGTTCTTGTTGAATCATTTAAATATATAAAAGAATTTAAAAATAAAGTTTTTGTGATTAAAATAGGCGGAAGTATCTATCAAATTGAGGATGCCAAAGAGACAATTCTTTTTGATGTTGCTTTTCTTTCTCTTCTTGGTATTAAAATTATTCTTGTTTGTGGTGGAGGAAAGTTTATAAATGATGAGATAGAAAAAAAAGGGAAAAAAGCAAAATTTGTTGATGGTTTAAGAATTACAGATTTTGAAACATTGGAAATCGCAAAGAGTGTCTTATTTAAAATAAGGGATGAAATGATAGATATATTAAGTAATGAATTTGGTGTTTCTGCGGATAAACTTACTCCAGAAGAAAAATTTGTAATTGCATCAAAAATACATTATCAAAAAGGAGAGGAAGTTATTGACCTTGGATTTGTTGGACAGGTAAAAAAAGTAAATGTTGATTATATAGAAAACAAATTAAACGAGAAAAAGATTCTTGTATCTGCTCCAATTGCTATTGGAGAAGATGAGAATTTATATAATATAAATGGAGATCTTTTTGCAGCAAATATTTCTTTAAATTTAAAAAGTGAAAAATTGATTTTTATTACAGATGTTCTTGGAATTATGAGGAATCCAGAAAATCCAGATACATTAATTTCAATTTTAACAATCTCTCAATGTGAAGAATTAATAAATCAAGAAGTTATAAAAGGAGGGATGATACCAAAAATTAAGGCAGGTATAAATGGGATAAAGAATGGAGTTAAAAAAGTTCATATCATAAGTGGTAATATCCCACATTCTTTATTGCTTGAGACTTTAACTGAGCATGGAGTTGGTTCTGAAATAATAAAAAATGGATAAAGAAGAGATTTTTAAGAATTATAATGAGTATGTTATCCCTTCTTATAAAAGACAAGATGTTATTTTTGTTAAAGGCAAGGGGAGTTATTTATGGGATATAGATGGGAAGAAATATATTGATTTTTTCCCTGGATGGGCAGTAAGTGGTCTTGGTCATTGCAATAATTATGTAGTTGAAAAGATTAAACAGCAAGTTGATATCTTAATACATTTATCAAACAATTATTATCATCCATGGCAGGCAATCTTAGCGAAAAAACTTATTGAAATTTCATTTGATGGTAAGGTCTTTTTTTGCAATAGTGGTGCTGAAAGTAATGAAGCAGCAATAAAACTTTCCCGTTTATATGGAAGGGATAAAGGTAGATATAAAATAATTTCAATGGAAAACTCATTCCATGGCAGAACTCTTGCAACAGTTACAATGACTGGTCAAAGAAAATATAATGAAATTTTTGAACCATTACCAGTTGGATTTTTATATGCAAAATTTAATGATTTTTCAGATTTAGTTAAAAAGATAGATGATGAAGTGTGTGCAATAATACTTGAATTAATTCAGGGAGAAGGAGGAATAAATGTAATAGATAAAGAGTATCTAAGAAAGGTTAAAGATTTATGTAAAGAAAGAGATATCCTTTTAATCTTTGATGAAGTTCAAACAGGTTTTGGGAGAACAGGTGAATTTTTTGCATATCAGGTTTTTGGAATTGAACCAGATATAATGACACTTGCAAAAACAATTGGTGGTGGATTTCCAGTTGGTGCTATGATTGCAAAAAGAGAAATTGCTGATTTAATGAGACCAGGAACTCATGCATCAACATTTGGTGGTTCTCCCTTGGCTTGTATGGCATGTCTTGGTGTAATTGAAGCGATTGAGAGAGAAAATTTACTTGAAAATGTAAAAATTATGGGAAAATACTTAAGAAAAAACCTTGAAGAATTAAAAAATGAATTTAAATGGATAAAAAAAGTAAAGGGGGTTGGACTTATGCTTGCTATTGAACTTGATAGAGATGGAGACCAACTTGTAAAAATATGTCTTGAAAATGGACTTTTAATTAACTGTACTCAAAATAATGTAATAAGAATAATGCCTGCAATAAATGTAAAGAAAGAGGAGATAGAAGAAGGTATTGAAATATTAAAAATGTCTTTGAAAAAGGCAGGTTTTAAATGAAAAGGGATTTTTTAAGAATTAGTGACTTGAAAAAAGAAGAAATATATAAAATTTTTGACATTACAAAAAACTTTAAAAAATTAAAGAAAGAAAAAAAATTTACAGACCATCTTAAAAATTTAGAAATTGCTCTTCTTTTTTATAAACCAAGTACAAGAACAAGAATATCTTTTGAACTTGCAATTTATGAACTTGGTGGTTTCCCAATTTATCTATCTTCACAGTCAACACAAATATCAAGAGGAGAAAGTCTAAAAGATACTGCAAAAGTCATTTCAAGGTATGTAGATGGAATTATAATAAGAACTTATTCACAAGAAGAATTAGAAGAGTTTGCAAAATATGCTGAAATACCTGTTATAAATGCTTTAACTGATCTATATCATCCAGTTCAGATTTTATGTGATTTTTTTACAATTTATGAGAAGAAGAAAATACTTGAAGATTTAAAAATTACATATATAGGAGATGGAAATAATGTCTGTAATTCTTTAATTGAGGGATGTGATTTACTTGGAATAGAGATAAGGGTTGTTTGTCCTTTAGAATATATGCCAGATGAAAGAGTTATAAAAAATTTAAGGAATAAAAATGTTTTAAAAATAAGTTCAAATCCATATGAATTTATAGAAGATGCAGATATTATTTATACAGATACTTGGGTTAGTATGGGTCAAGATAATGAAAGAGAAAAAAGATTGAAAATATTTCAAAAATACCAAGTTAATGAGGAACTTTTAAAAAAAGCAAAGAAGGATTTTTTGTTTATGCATTGTCTTCCAGCACATAGAGGGGAGGAGGTAACTGATGAAGTGATAGATGGGCCAAATTCAATTGTTTATGACCAAGCAGAAAATCGGCTTCACTGCCAAAAATCTCTTCTTGCTTTCCTTTTTTCCGAACCGGGTTCGGAGAGAAAGGGGGAAGAATGGGAATAAGAAAATATCCATTAGTGAATGAACAAATTTATCATATTTATGCAAAAAGTATTGCAGAATACAAAATTTTTAAGAGTAATACTGATTTTTTAAGAATGGAAGAGTTATTGAATTATTATAAATTTGAACAAAGTATTAAATTTTATGTGTATCAAAATTTGCAAGATAAGAAGAAATTAGTTTTATCTGAGGGTTTGCTTGTTGAAATAGTGGCTTACTGTATTATGCCAACACATATTCATCTTATTCTTTATCAAAAACATGATTTTGGGATTTCAAATTTTATGGAGAAAATTTTAAAAAGTTATGCTTTATATTTTAACAATAAATATAAAAGGAAAGGTCCTTTATGGGCTGGGAGATTTCTGAATGTTTTAATTAAGACAGATGAACAACTTTTACATCTTACAAGATATATCCACTTAAATCCAGTAACTGCATATCTTGTAGAAAGACCAGAAGATTGGGACTTTTCATCTTATAGAGAGTATATAGGGAACAAAAAAAATAATTGTATTTGTAAATGGAATGATTTTTTAGAAATAAATGTTGAGGATTATAAAAAATTTGTTGAAGAAAGAAAAGATTATCAAAGGGAACTTGCAAAAATTAAAAATTTAATCCTTGAATAAATTACCGAACCCGGTTCGGAGAATGGAAAGAGTAAGAGAGGGAATAGAAAAATTTAAGTTGGATGCGATTATGACGAAAAATTCTTCACATATATTTTATCTCACAGGTTTACTTGAAATTGAAGGTTATTTAGTGATTGATAGAAAAAATGCATATATTTTAGTATCTCCTCTTTATCTTTATGAATCTCTTGACAATGTTGGGTATAATAAAAATATTAAAAACCTATATATAATAATAAATACCAAAGCATTAGAAAAATTTCTTTCAAAATATAAAAAAATTGGATTTATAAAAACAGAAATTTCTTATCAAACATATAAAGAGTTGAAGAAAAAAATTAAAGCAAAATTATTACCTATAGATGATATTATCCTTGATTTAAGAGTGATAAAGACAGACGAAGAAATAAAACTTATAGAAAAGGCGAAAGAGATAACAGAAAAAACATTTGAAAAAATAGAAATTCAAATTAAAGAAGGAATCAATGAACTTGACATTGTTGCAGAAATAAAATATCAACTTATAAAAAATGGTGCAAGAAAAGAGGCATTTGAGCCAATAGTAGCATCAGGAGTTCACTCTTCTTATCCTCATCATAAATCAAAAAATAAAGAAATAAAAAATGGTGAAGTAATAGTAATAGATATAGGAGCAGATTTTTTTGGCTATAAAAGTGATTTAACAAGGACATTTTTTTGTGGAAATGTTGATAATGAGA
>JAMWCO010000096.1 GCA_023818785.1 Candidatus Omnitrophota bacterium | reverse complement strand
CATGGCAGGACTTGAATTTATGGGAGATATTCCTTTTGAGAATGTTTATATTCATGGAACTGTGAGAGATTCCAGTGGTAAAAAAATGAGCAAATCTCTTGGTAATGTCATAGACCCTGTTGAAATAATTGAAAAATATGGAGCAGATAGTTTAAGGTTTGGATTAGTTTCTTTAACTGCATTTGGTCAAGATGTTTTTCTAACTTCTGATTTTTATATAAAAGGAAGGAATTTTACAAATAAAATATGGAATGCAGGAAGATATATATTAAAAAGATGTGAAGAATTGAATATAAAAAAAGTAGAGTTTTTGTCAAAAAAAGAAAATATATATCTCCCTGAAAAATGGATACTTTCATCTCTTGATGAAATAATTAAAAAAACTAACAATTCACTTGAAAAATTTTATTTTAATGAAGCATTAAATAATTTATATGACTTCTTCTGGCATGATTTTTGTGATTGGTATATTGAAATCTCAAAGGTTTATCAAGATACTGGCTATCTAAAAGAAGTTGTTATACCTGTTTTATTTGAAGTATTGATTACTATATTAAAACTTTTACATCCATTCATTCCATTTATTACTGAAAAGATATGGCAAAACTTGAAAAATTATATTGAACTTGATAGCGAAAGTATAGTTATAAGTAAATGGCCATCTTATAAAGGTTATTCTAATAAAAAAATAGGTAAAAGATTTGAAGAAATAAGAGAGATTATCGTAGCAATTAGAGATATGAAAGCAAGTTTTAAAATACCATTAGAAAAAAAAGTAGATTGTTTCTATGAGGGTGATTTAGAAAAACTTGAGGAGAATATAATAAAGAAGTTGGCAGGAATAAGTGAAATAAAAAAATTTGAAACAGGAAATATTAATGAACAGGATTTCTTTGTGAGGCATCTTAATTCAGGTAGACTTGGCATATCATTTAAGGGTATAATAGATGTTTTAACAGAAAAGACAAAGAGATTAAAAGAAATAGAAAAATTAGAAGTAATACTTGAAAATATTAATAAAAGATTAGAGAATAAAGAATTTTTAACAAAAGCACCAAAAGAAGTAGTTGAAAAAGAAAAAAGAAAAAAAGATGAGATAGAAGAAAAGATGAGGAATTTACAAAAGGATATTAAATTTATTGAAAAAAAGGAGTGAAAATGTATGCATTTATTGAAATAGGAGGGAAACAGATAAAAGTTAAAGAAGGGTCAAGGTTTTCTGTTTTTAGAATTAAAGATAAGAAAGTAGGAGATGAAATAGAACTAAAACCTATATGTTTTTTAGATGGAAATGAAATAATTACTGAAAGAGAGAAACTTAACAACATAAGCGTTATATGTGAAGTGATTGAGGAAAAAAAGGGAAAGAAAATTTATGTTTTTAGAAAGACAGCCAAAACTGGTTATAGAAGAGGCATAGGACATAGAGATAGATTAACTATTTTAAAAGTAAAAAGTATAGTTAAAAAGTGAAGAGATTAATAGAGAATTTACCAGATACTTTTTTTAGGAAAAAAGGGATATTAGTTATAATAAAAGACAAACCATTTTATGAAATAGAAGAAGAAAATGAAGAATTAACATCTCTTGCTAAAACATTAGGTATACAAATAATTGAAAGATTTTATATTAATATTCATCAGATAAACCCAGCAACTTATATAGGGAAAGGGAAGTTATTTGAAATTAAAGAATATATCCAGAAAAATAGAATTTCATTATTAATTTTTGAAAAAGACCTTTCTCCTGTTCAGCAGAGAAATATTGAAGAAATTTTAAATATAAAAGTTATAGATAGAACAGAACTAATTCTTTACATTTTTGGAGAACATGCTAAATCAAAAGAAGGTAAAATTCAAGTTGAACTTGCACAACTTAACTATTTACTTCCAAGATTAACAGGACATGGTATTTCCCTTTCACGACTTGGTGGAGGGCTTGGTACAAGAGGACCAGGGGAAATGAAACTTGAAGTTTATAGAAGAAGGATAAAGGATAGAATACATATATTAAATGAAAAAATAAAGGATATTGAAAGGCATAGAGAAGTTTTAAGAAAATCAAGAAGTAATTTCCCTACTTGTTCTCTTTTAGGTTATACAAATGTTGGGAAAAGTAGTTTGTTAAATGCCTTAAGTTCTTCAAACTTATATGTAGCGGATAAATTATTTGCAACTCTTGACCCTGCAACAAGGGGTGTTTATCTTGGAGATAATAAAATTTGTCTTATTAGTGATACAGTTGGGCTTATGAAAAATATACCTCACCATCTTATTGAAGCATTTAAGTCAACACTTGAAGAGGTAAAATATTCTGATTTAATTCTTTGTGTATATGATGTTTCAAAGGTAAACTTAGAAAAACAAAAGAGTGCAATTTTTGATGTTATTAGAATCCTTGAAATTGAAGAAAAACCAAGAATAGATGTATTTAACAAAATTGACCTTATTTCAAAAGAAGAATTAGAAATTATGAAAAGAAATTATCCAGAAGGTATGTATGTTTCAGCGATAACAGAAGAAGGTTTAGATGGATTGAGAGAGAAATTAAGGGAGATTTTATATGGAAGTAAAGTTATTACAGAATGATGAGGATAAAATAGAAAAAATAGTAAATGTTTTAAGAAATAAAAATTTATTTTTAATAACTTCTCATATAAATCTTGATGGAGATGGAATTGGAAGTGAAATTGCTCTTTATCTTGCTCTTAAAAAATTAAATAAAAAAGTTAAGATTATTAATCAGGATAAGATACCTTATATATTTAAGTTTCTTCCATATTCCAGAATAGTTGAAGTTTTTAATGAAAAAAAGAAAGTTAGCAATTTTGAAGTTGCTATTATTGTAGATTGTGGAAATTTAGAAAGGATAGGGAAGATGAAAGAAATAGTTGAAAATATTCCTTTTTTAATTAATATAGATCATCATTTGTCAAATTTTGAGTTTGGGGATATAAACTGGATTAATCCACATTTTTCTTCTTGTGGTGAAATGGTTTATTTCTTATGTGATAAACTTGGCAAGATAGATAAAAAACAAGCAATATGTTTATATGCTTCAATTCTTTATGATACCTGTTGTTTTGTTCATCATTTAAGTTTATATACAATGGATATTGTGAAGTATTTATTAATAAATAAAAAGATTGATGCAGAGAAAATTGCTCAGAAATTATTTTTTGAAAGATCAATCAAATCACTTAACCTTTTTAAATTGGCACTTGATACATTAAAATTTGATAAAAATAAAAAAATATGCTTTATGAAGGTTCCAAAAGATTTTTTTAAAAAAGTTAAAGCAAAAGAAGAAGATACAGAAGGATTTGTTGAATTTCTTGTTTCCATAAAAGGTATTGAAGTAGGTGTTTTATTTAAAGAAAGAGAAAATGGAGTTAAAGTTAGTATGAGGAGTAAAGGAATTGTTGATGTAGAAAATATAGCAAGAAAATTTGGTGGTGGAGGACATAGAGAAGCATCTGGTTGTTTTTTTGAAAATAAGAGTATTGAAGAGGTTGAATCAATTATTAAAAAAGAATTAAAATGGACGGAATACTAAATGTATATAAACCAAAAGGAATAACTTCCTATGATGTTATAAGAATATTAAAAAAAGAGTTTAAAATCAAAGATAAAATTGGACATGCTGGAACACTTGACCCTATAGGAGAGGGTGTTTTAATACTTTGTATTGGCAATATGACTAAATTTTCAAATAAGTTTTTTAATTTTGATAAAGAATATATTGGAGAAGTCTTGCTTGGGATAAAAACAGATACCGATGATATAGAAGGGAAGATAATTGAAGAAAAAAAGATTGAGGATTTAAAAGAAGAAGATATAATTAAAACTATCAAAAGTTTTGAAGGAGAAATAGAACAAATTCCACCTGTTGTCTCTGCTATAAAATATAAAGGGAAACCTCTCTATAAATACTTTAGAAAAGGGATAATAATTCAGCCACCTAAAAGAAAAGTTATTATAAAAAAAATAGAAGTTCTTAAAATAAATCTTCCTTATGTTGAATTTAAAGTTTTATGCTCAAAAGGGACATATATAAGAGCATTATGCAGGGATATTGGAGAAAGGTTAAGATGTGGAGGGGCTCAGAGTAAATTGATAAGAACAAAAGTAGGTCCTTTTACCATAGAAAATAGCGTGAGTATTGAACATTTAAGAAAGGATGGGATTGAAAAACATATAATTTATCCAAGTGAACTTATAAAAGTCCTTCAAGGGGGTTATTTTTATGTTTCAAGGTCTTAAAATAAGTGTAGCAGGTGTTAGGGGTATATATCCTTCTTCTTTAACTCCTGAAGTTGTTTATAATTTTGGTCTTGCATATGGAAATTATTTAAAGGAAAAGATTGTATATATAGGAAGAGATACAAGAATATCAGGAGAAACACTTAAATATGCTATAATTTCTTCTCTTCTTGCTACAGGTAAAGATGTTATTGATTTAAAAATAGCGCCAACTCCATTTGTTGAATTTGTTGTTGAGAAGGATGGAAATGCAGGAGGAATAATTATAACTGCAAGCCATAACCCTTTTAAATATAATGGTATTAAATTTCTCTCTTCAAAAGGAATATTTTTGAATGAAAAGGAAGGAAGAAAATTGCTTAAAATATATAAAGGGAAAAAATTTGTTTTATCTGAAGTCCCAGGAGAAGTGAAATTTAAAATAGATTTAAAAGATAAATATTTTGAAGAGATCTACAAAGAAGTAGATATTTTAAAAATAAAAAAAAATAATTTCAAAGTTATAGTTGATGTCTGTCAAGGAGTGGGTTCTTTATATACAAAAGAATTTTTAGAAAGAATGGATTGTAAAATTGAAATTTTGAATGAAAAACCACTTGGTATTTTTTCTCATGACCCTGAACCAAATAAGAAGACATTAAAACAACTCTCTCAATATATTAAAGAAAAAAAAGCAGATATTGGATTTGCTCAAGACCCAGATGGAGACAGATTAGCAATAGTTGATGAAAAGGGAAATATAATTGGAGAAGAGTTAGTCCTTGCAATATGTGTGAAAAATATTCTTGAAAAAGTAAAAACGTCAATTGTTGTTAATCTTTCAACATCTATGGTGATAGATTTTATTGCTAAAAATTTTGGAGTAAATGTTTACAGGACAAAAGTAGGGGAAGTAAATGTAGTGGAAAAGATGAAACGAGTTAACTCATTAATAGGTGGAGAAGGAAATGGGGGAGTAATTTATCCAAAAGTTCATTATGGAAGAGATAGTTTTGTTGCAATATCTTTAATTTTAGAATATTTATCAAAAAGAGAAAAAAGTTTATCTGAAATTGTCTCTGAATTTCCTACTTATTTTATGAAAAAAGAAAAATATGAAATTGAACCTAAAAAAATAAAAAATATTATGAAGAGATTAATAAAAAAATATGAAAATGAAAAAATTGATTTAAAAGATGGAATAAAAATAATAAGAAAAAATGGTTGGATTCACATAAGAGTTTCAGGGACAGAACCAGTATTAAGAATGATTGTTGAAAGTAAAAGTGAAAAGATTTTAGAAAAATATATAGAAGAATTTAAATCTTTTATTTTTTGAAAATGTTTAAGTTATAATTTTGATAATGAAACCATTTGAATTTTTAAAAGAAAGAGTGAGGAAATTTTATTAAAGAATATGCCAGAAGATATAATAATAAAGAACTGTCAGATAAAAAGAGTTGCTTGAGTTGATAATTAGTTAATAGATATATATAGATAGAAAAAATGGAATTATTAAAAGATAAAAAATTTAGTTATATAAGAGGATTTAATTACCAACCAAGTTATGGAGCAAATGGGTATGAGATATGGTATTATTTTAAACCTGATATTATTGAAAAGGAAATCTTCCTGGGTAAAAAATATTTTCCAGGAATAAATACTTTAAGAATATGGCTTTCATGGGATGCTTAGTGTTATTTCTTGTTGTGACAGAAGCAGAAAACTAATTTTTAGTTGGTTAAATTTTTTATATAAAAAATGTAAAGAATTAGGAGTAAATCATCCATTAACAATAGGATGTGTCCCAAATATAA
>JAMWCO010000095.1 GCA_023818785.1 Candidatus Omnitrophota bacterium | reverse complement strand
GTTGGAGATAATTTAAAAGTTATTGCTGTTGGAACAACTGGTTCTGGCAGATATCTTATAGGAGATTTAGTTGGTGCTGATACTGTAATTAATGAAATAACTGCTCAAGCAACAGCAGCAGTCCATATTGACCCAGAAGTTGATACAATATTTGAGATAGGTGGTCAGGACTCAAAATATATTTCTCTTAAAAATGGAGTTGTAATTGATTTTGAAATGAATAAAATTTGTGCTGCTGGAACTGGTTCTTTCCTTGAGGAACAAGCAGAAAGATTTAATATAAAAATTGAAGATTTTGGAGATATTGCACTTAAATCAAAATCTCCACTTAATCTTGGAGAAAGATGTACTGTTTTTATGGAAACAAATGTTTATGCACATTATCAAAAGGGAGCAAAAATTGAGGATATTCTTGCAGGGCTTGCTTATTCAATAGTTATAAATTATTTAAATCGTGTTGTTGGAAGAAAAAAAATTGGTAATCGTATATTTTTTCAAGGAGCAGTTGCTTTCAATAAATCTGTTGTTGCTGCTTTTGAAAATATTCTTGGGAAACCAATTATAGTGCCACAAAATCATGAAGTAACAGGTGCTATTGGTGCGGCAATTGTTGCTTTAAAAGAATCTAAATTGAGAAGTAATTTTAAAGGTTTTAAAGAGATAGCAGAAATTAGTTATAATCAATCAACATTTGAGTGTCAGGGATGTAGTAACCTTTGTGAAATAAAAAAAGTTTCTGTTGGTAATTCAAAAACATTATTTTATGGTGGAAGGTGTGAAAAATATGAAAAGAAAAGTATTAAAGAGAAAAATATATCAGACCTTATAGAAGAGAGGAATAATTTACTTTTTAATATTTCTGATAAAAAAATAGAAGGAGAAAAAAGAATAGGTATACCATTGACACTCCTAAATTATGAATTTTATCCTTTCTGGTATAGATTTTTTACAGAACTTGGATTTTCAATAATTACATCAGACCCAACAAATAGAAAAATTATAAATAATGGTCTTCTATATTCTGTTGCTGAGACATGTTTTCCTATAAAGGTTGCAATTGGTCATATTTTAAATCTTTTTGAAAAAAAAGTTGATTATATTTTCCTTCCTGTTATAAGGGATATGCCTTGTAATATTAAGAAAATTTCTGGAGAAAGAAGGGGCAGTTATGTATGCCCATATGTACAGGCAATTCCTTTCATTGTTAAATCATCTTTAAATATAAATTCTGATATAATTTTAGACCCTGTTATAAATTTCAGTTATATTGAGTATGCTAAACATTATCAGTTAAGAGTTCTTGGAGAAAAATTAGGAAAAAGTGGAGAACAGGTTTATAAAGCAATTGAAAAAGCCTTTTTTGAATATAAAAAATTTAAATACCTTATTAGACAAAAAGGAGAAAATTTATTAAAAAATATTCCGAAGGATTCTATTGCTTTAGTTCTTATTGGTAGACCATATAATACTTGTGACAAAATGGTAAGTATGGATATATCTACAAAATTAAGAAATCTTGGTTTTTTAGTATTACCAATTGATTATTTACCAATAGAAAAGATTGATATTTTTGATAAATGGCAAAATCTTTATTGGGAATTTGGTTATAGGATAATGCGTGCTTTAAAAATTATAAATGAAAATGAAAGATTATATCCTGTCTATATAACAAATTTTGGATGTGGGCCAGATTCTTTTTTGCTTCAATATTTTGAAAGAGAGATTAAAAAACCATTTTTAAAAATTGAAATTGATGAACATACTGCTGATGCTGGAGTAATTACAAGATGTGAAGCATTTGCTGATTCTTTATATAATTTTAGGAAATTTAAAAAGAAGGATTTTTTGATAGAAAAAAAGATTGATATTCATAAGGATGTAAGTTTTAACAGAAGAACAAAAAGAAAGATATTTATTCCTTATATGGGAGATGCTTCATATATTGGAAAATCTGCATTTCTTTCTCTTGGCATAGATGCTGATGTGATGCATGCTGATTATGAAACATTACAACTTGGTAGGAAATATACCCTTGGGAAAGAATGTTATCCTTTCATTATTACAACCGGAGATATGCTTAAGGTTTTAAAATATAATGACCCTGAGAAAACTGCCTTCTTTATGCCTTTAACTTATGGTCCATGTAGATTTGGTCAATATAACCGTATGCATAGAATTATATTGAAAGAACTTGGATTTAACAATATACCTATAATTTCACCTGGAGCACCTGAAAGTATTAATTTTGCAAGAGAATGTGGACTTACAGGTCTTGGTGGATGGAGATTTTTTTTAACTGTCCTTTCTGGAATCATTGCTGTTGATTATCTTGGAAAAATGCTTAGACAAATTCGTCCATATGAATTAAATAAAGGGGAGACAGAAAAAGTTTATCAAAAATACTTAAATAAACTTTGTCAGATCATTGAAAATTCTGGAATAAAACCATTAAAGTATCTTAATGATGAAATTTTTAAACTTTTATATTCTGCAAAGGAAGAGATGATAAAAATTGATCAAATTAAAGAGAAAAAGCCAATTATTGGTATTGTTGGTGAAATATATATTAGAAATCATCCATTTTCCAATAATGAAATTATTAAAAAAATAGAAAGTTTAGGAGGAGAAGTTTTATTACCACCTTTTATTGAATGGGCTTACCATACAAATGCTACTACAAAACTTGATTTATTTATGAAACAAAAAGAATATATAAGAAAATTTTTTGGAAGTTCTTCAGAAAATTATGAAAATAAATTTAAAATTTTAAAAAATTTATCAGAAAATACTTTTTTACTCTTAGGTAATTGGTTTTTTAAGATTTATCTTGATAGATTGCATTATCAAATAAGGAAAATTTTTGATGATGTATTATATGAAAAAGAACCAGTTGATATTTATCCAATCTGGGAGAAAGCAGAAAGATATATTTTAAAATGGTTTGGAGAAGCAGCATTAAGCGTTGGGAAAGCAATTGATTGGAAAAAACAGGGGATTGATGGAATTGTTAATGTTTTACCTTTTACATGTCTTCCTGGGAATATTGTAACTTCCATTTCAAAGAAAATAAAATCAGAACATTCTATTCCATGGATAAATATTGCCTATGATGGACTTGAACAATTTACAACAGAATTACGACTTGAAGCATTTTTTTATCAAGTAAAGCAATATTACTTTAAAAAAAGAGGTTAATTTTTTCAATCTTATACTTTCTATGATAAACTTATATTATGATTAAAATTGCTCCTTCTTTATTAAGTGCTGATTTTTCTAAATTGGGAGAAGAAGTAGAAAAGATTACAAAAGCAGGTGCTGATTTAATTCATTTTGATGTTATGGATGGACATTTTGTTCCAAATTTAACCTTTGGTCCTATGATTCTTGAAAGTATAAGAAAATATTCAAATCTTCCTTTTGAAGCACATTTAATGATAACAAATCCTGAAAGATACTGGAAAAAATTTGCTGATGCTGGCGCAGATATAATTGGAATACATATAGAATGTGAACTTGACCATATTTCAATAATTAAAGAAATACAGAAATATGGAAAAAAGGCATGTATTGTTATAAATCCTCCAACTCCAGTTGAAAAGATTTATCCTTTTTTAGAAATTATTGATATGGTCTTAATTATGACTGTAAATCCTGGTTTTGGAGGGCAGAAATTTATATATCAAGTTGTTGAAAAAATTAAAAAAGTTACAAAGTATAGAGAAGAAAAAAGGTTAAAGTTTGAGATTGAAGTTGATGGTGGAATAAATGACCAAACAAGCAAGATTGCAATTGAAAATGGTGCTGATATATTGGTGGCTGGAAATTATATTTTTTCAGGCAAAGATTATAAAGAAAGGATAGATAGTTTAAGATGGAAAAGATAAGTTTTGACCAATTGAAAGTAATACTTAAAAAAGAAGGAGAAATTGAGAAGGATGTAAAAGAAATAATAGATATTGTTAAAAAAGAAGGAGATAAGGCAATCCTTTATTTTACAGAGAAATTTGATAAAGTTAAACTTGAAAATATTAAGGTTTCGGATAATTATATAAAAGAAAGTAGAAAATATTTAAAAGGAGAGATATTTGAATATATAAAGGAAGCAAAGGGAAGAATAGAAAAGTATCATAAAAAGCAATTACCAGTTGAATTTAAATTAAAAGAAAAAGAGATTGAAATTGAATTTAAATTTACTCCAATTGAAAAAGTTGGGATTTATATACCAAGTGGACAATCACCTTTAATTTCAACATGTTTAATGACTATAATTCCAGCAAAAATAGCGGGTGTTAAAGAAATATATATTTCTTCTCCTCCTTCTTTTAATGGTAAAATTCATCCATTGATTATTGCAACTTGTAATTATCTTGGAGTAAAAGATATTTTTTCAGTTGGAGGAGTTCAGGCAATAACTGCATTTGCTTTTGGAACAGAAACAATTCCAAAAGTTGATTTAATAGTAGGTCCTGGAAATAAATATGTAAATTTTGCAAAAAAGTTATTGTATGGAGAAATTGGAATTGACTTACTTGCAGGACCAAGTGAAGTTGTTATATTTTCAGATAATTCTGGAAGAGAAGATTTTATTGAATATGATTTAAAAGCACAGATTGAACATAAGGATGGGCTTGGAATTTTAATAACCACAGATGAAAAAATAGGCAATTCAATCTCTCAAAAAATTAAAGATGGGTATTGGTTACTTGTCAAAGATGAAAAGGAAGCAATTGAAATAATAAATTATATATCTCCTGAACATTTACAAGTAATTTCAAAAAAGCCAAATATTTTTAAAAATTGTAAAGCAGGAGCAATATTTATAGGGAATTATACACCTGTAGTTATTGGAGATTATTTTGCAGGGCCATCACATGTATTGCCAACAGGTCTTACAGGTAGATTTTCATCAGGACTTAATGTTTTAAATTTTTTAAGAAGTTATGCAATTATAAAATGTAGAAAAGAATTTATAAAAAAATATGGTAAATATATAGAAAAAATAGCAGAAATAGAAGGACTTGAAAATCACAAAAATTCAATAAAAGCAAGAAATTTATAGTTTAATTGGTTTCCCTTCTTTTGCTGATTGGTCTGCTTTAAAAATAATTCTATGTGTTATTGCTGCATCTTCAATATCTGGAAATGGTTTTTTATCATTTAAAATGGAATCAACAAAATGGTTAACTTCTCCTTCAAATGGATGATGTCTTACATCTCCACTATCAGGTAAAATTGTTGGAATTGTTATATAACCAATTTGTCCTGGAAATTTCTCTGGAGCATAAATATTATTATTTCTTATTGTTCCTTTTGAACCAAATAGTTCTATATTAAAAATATAAGGCGTCTTACAATCAAGTGATGAAGCAACTTTTCCTATAGAACCATCTTCAAATTTTATAATAGTTACACTTGTTGGGTCATATTCATATTCTTTAAAATCTTTATTTTTGCTTCTTGTTGAGTATGAGAAAACTTCAACTGCTCTTTTATTCATAAACCAAAGTAATGCATCCAAAGCATGACATCCAGCAGAAAGCAATGAACTACCACCTATATCTTTTTTAATATTCCACCAGTATTGCTTATACCAAGGACCTATACCATGAAAATAATCAACCTCTCCATAATAAATATCTCCAATTGTATCATCTTTTAAAAGTTTATCTATCGTCATTAAAAGAGGGTTCCAGTGTAAAACAAAACTAACAAGTGTCTTAACATTATTTTTCTTCACAGATTTAAGCATTCTATTTAAATCATCCTCATTTAAAGCAATTGGTTTTTCTATCAAAATATGTTTTTTATATTCAGCACAAATTATTGTTTCTTCTGGATGTAAATTGTTTGGAGTACAAATTGAAACAATGTCTATTTCTTCATTTTCAAGCATCTTTCTTAAATCTGTATAAATTTTTGCTTTAAATCCATATTCATTTAATTTTCTTTCTGCAGATTCTTTTGTTCTTCCACAAACAGATACAAGTTGGCAATAAGGATTTGCCATATAAGCAGCCATATGTTCTCCTGATACCCAGCCAGTTCCAATTACAGCAACCTTTAATTTTTTCATTTTTTAAATTTATATAGTTGACTCCTTTCTATTTAGTAAAATAAAACTCTATTATCTCTCCATCTGATATTTGAGAATTTTGCCCAAGAAATTTTAAAACACCC